>NZ_JBFSUV010000026.1:12203-71379 GCF_041467515.1 Vibrio sp. 10N.247.311.12 | reverse complement strand
GAGCCCGTAGAGGACTTTCACCTCCTAGATCAACGCCATGCTCGGCGCACAAAAAAAACCCCCGAAGAACGGGGGAGTATGTGTGGTGATTTCGTAGTTATGCCTTACTACTTATAGTTAGTCTGCTCCACTCCCTCCTTGGAGTGACTTTGCAGGGCCATACGAGTAAATACCTCCACACCAATGCACGATGCTTCCTACTTACTAACTGCCTGCCTATTAGTCTGATTTACTAGTTGGCTATATTGAAGGTTCACTTCTTCAAGCATCTGTTGACGACTGATTAACCCCCCGAACTTTTTTTCACCAATATAAAAAGTCGGAGTTCCAGTAAGTTTCAGATCTCTAAAAAGTTTATTATTTTTATTTAAAATAGCACTAACTTGTGACGAATTCGCTGCCTTTTTGATGATCGAGCTGTCTAATCCCATCAGTTCAGCAAGCTCATATGCCTTCTGCGGGACGGACTGCTGCATTGAAAGAAGCTCTTTGTGGAATGCTGGATATGCATTGGGAGAGATCTGATTTACAGCAATGGCTATCTTTGCTAATTCAGTGGAATTAGCACCTAAAATGGACACATCTTTATACACGAATCGGATGCGTTTGTCTTTACCTAAAAGGGGAGCCAACTCCGTTGCACCCCTTTTACATACTCCACATGCGTAGTCAAAAAACTCCACCACAGTGATCTCTCCAGCTTCATTAAGAACCGGCGTATCTTCATCATAATACAAAGATTTTGAAAACATTTGTTTATGCTTCATTGTTTGGTATGTCCTCACGGATTCCACTCCTGCGATTAAGAGTTCAGGGTTTGATTGGAACGCTTTCATAAGCATCGAGTTGAATTGTTGTTGTGACATTTCAACTTCAGAAGCTGATGCGGTAGCTGCAGAACCAATTGCCAAAATTGTGAATAAAGTCGTCGCTGTCTTCTTGAACAAAGGTGCCATCATTAGATTCCTCGATTTGAGTGGTCGTAACATAGTGCTCGATGAACAACGTTATGTTTTCAATTAAGAGAACTTTTTTTCGAGATAGATTGAAACGGGGGGAGAAAATTGACGCGATGATCGGGGAAAACCATAATGAGTTTACCCACCCCAGTTATGAAAAAATGTATGGAGCGTTACTATGGACCCGATCAGTAGAATGAATTCCCTCATTACAGAAAGCTTTAATTCTGTAAAAGAATCGCAATCAGAAGTGCTTGAAACATTGGCCACTACAACAAGGAAGGTGTTCAAAGAAATTACTCAAACAACACCGAATTGGAGGCAGAAGCTTTCAGAAATTGCCAATGATGCAACTTGCGCCAATTATGTTGGCCACGTTGTCTCTAACAGACACACTCCAGCAGAGCTACTTCAGTCACAGGCAACTGACGACTTTGTTCTTAACGAATTACAAGTGACAGCGTTCGTGGTTTACGAAATGGTGGAACGAGGTTGCCCTGAGCCGACTCAGCTCAAAGATCTGAATACTGCTATCCAGAACGTAACGCTGAAGTCATTAAACAGTTTACGCAAGTTACTACGCCGCCATAACTATGATATCGACTATCTTTCAGATCGTGTACAAGAGGCTGCCTTGGAAACGATTCGTGCTGCACGCTGCTATAAGCATACGGGTATAGCGAGCTTTGATACTTACGCGAGCGCTCGCGTTAAGACCGTTGTATCAAGAAAAGAGCTCCACCATACACTGATGGTGAAAGTATCAGACCGGGACATTTCAGGCGCTTATTCAAAAGCAATTGAAATTAATTCCGAGAAAACCAACAACAAGCTGACCCCAGATTCCAGTGCATCATCGTACTTACCCAAACCATTGTATGACTTTGAGCAAGGTTCGAACGACAATCGATATGGGGTAACTAGTGGATGTAGCGACAATGTGGTGTCGGATTTGACGCATCTTAAGTTGAGACAGCACTTGATTGCCCAGTTAAAGACCCTCAATGCGAACGAGAAAATTGTGATCATGAATGAGATGGGATTAGTAGCCGGTACATTGAATCGAAACGACTTGGTTGAATCTCTCGGTTTCTCCTCGTCTCGATATACCCAAGTTAAGACAAGCGCCTTACAAAAGCTAGGCGCACATAAGTCACTTTCTAAGTCATGGGAACGTGCGCTTGCTTAGTTGATGAACTCAATTCCACTCCCATTGGGACTGTTGTTTGGCAGAGTATCGTTAGTTTCGGTATTCTGCTTTTTGTTGTCGGTCCTTTGGTATTGATCAGCAATAGGTGACGCAGCTGGTGGTGCGCTTTGCGTGTAATTGAAGGAATCTTTAATTTGAGCGTATTTTCCAATGAAGGTTGTTTTTGCAGAGCCTATAGCTGATTTACGAGCTTTGCTAATAATCAAATGAGCGACACCAGGTTCATTTTGAGGATCATACATTTCCGGTCGATAAATAAAGCAGATGATATCCGCATCTTGCTCTAGCGAACCTGACTCTCGTAAGTCGGAATTCACTGGGCGTTTATCAGCACGCTTCTCGATATCGCGAGACAATTGGGATAGTGCTACAACAGGTACTTGTAACTCTTTCCCCAACGCTTTGAGCTGTCGTGATATTTCTGAGACTTCTAAATTTCTATTATCAGTTTTGTATTTTTCACTGGTTAGTAACTGAATGTAGTCCACACCAATACCAGAAATCTTTCCATTATGCTGCCGATAAAAGCGACGTGCGCGACGACACAACTCCTCGACGGTCATTGAACCGTCATCCATCTCAATATTGTAATCACCGGATCTACCTAGCGCAGATGAACAATCAGCCCATTGAGTATCACTCATGCTGGCGTTTCGAATATTACTCAGTGGTACGCTTGCCAAGTTAGATAGCAAATTCTCTCCAATCGATTCTGAGCTCATTTCAAGGGAGAAAAATAAGAATGGTGCATCGTTTTGATAACTTGAGTTTTTGATAACGTTCAGGAGTAAGGTGGTTTTGCCATGAGATGGACGGCCTGCAAGGATGATGAAATCTGCAGGTCGGAATCCACCAAGTGCTTCAAAGCATGCAAAGCCCGACTTAAATGCATTAAATTCCCCTTTGCTTCTGCGCTCCATGTTGTCCAGCGTTGCAGCAAAGGCATCTTTCAATGAAATTGGGCCTTGCTCATTATCCTTTTCCACTTCGTCATAAGACTCAACAACAGAATGCATCGAACCTATGATTTCATCGGTCGTCTTGTTTGACGAACATTGTGTTAATAGCTTTTGAAGCTCCACCTGAAGTGTTCGTTTGTTGTTAGTGTCGTTGATTTGCGAAACATAGTCAGAAAGAGCATTTATGTTTGCTGGTTGCGCTAGTGACTCCATGGCAACTGTAGTAATCGCGTCGACTCCCTCTTGCCCATACTCAGCGTATACACGCGCTTTAATCGTGTTTAAATCGATTGATTGTTTATCTTCGTGCAATTGGAAGCAGGTATCGATGAGAACCCGTGTCGCTGTATCACTGACAACGTTAGTTTCTAGGTCGAGTTCGTCAATAACGCCATCGTGGGAGAGGATGAGGTTAATCACTGGGTGGTATAAATTAAACTTTAACATGGTAATGCCCATCGGATACTAGGACATAGTTGATACAACTTTTGAGAGTGAATTTAGAGAATTGAGTGGGGGAGGTGGTAGGGAAACCCAAAATTTTAAAAAGGAGTGGGTTAAATCGCAACAATCAAACGATTTGATTTCGGGCTTCCCTAAATTACTAAAGCGAGGCGTCGATTCCTCCATCATAATCAAAATCGACGGACTCTGTTGGAGTGCTAATCAATGCGTCGATGATGTTATTGCGTCGTGTCGTGTGGTATTTGCCTGACGGAAGTTTTTGCATAAATCCATCGGTGACCTGGTTGATGTCCAACGAGTAGCCCAGCTTCGAAATCTCGCCATGAAGTTTAAACATCACGTTATCCGATATGTAGTGATAAGCGGTACTGCGCGAGATGTTGGCGTAGGTTCGATAGAGCTCTTCACATGGTTCCATTTTGAACTCATCTTCCAAAAGACTTGAGCTGCATTGAGAAAATAACAAGTTTACTCGTGCATCTAAGTAATCGGTGCGGCTGGGTGTGAGCATATACACGGCCAAACACGCGAAGGCGACAATTAAGCACGCAGTGGTTCTGACAGGGACACACTTTGTATTCATTTCCATAACGTTTCCAGTTTCATTCATCAAGACAACCAGTACGAGAAATATGGCATAGACACTGACGTAGAAATGTAATTAGTGGGACGATTTTATCTGTTTACCTCATTTGAAGACGATCCCTCATCATGTGATTGGGATCGAGTGCCATTGTCAAATAAGAAGCTTAAATGGCTTCGCTAATTCGTAAACCCAAGTGATTAGACGTGTATAACTGACAGTCAGAGTCTAAATCCTCTTAGAGTTGCCGGGGTAGTTAATGAAAAAGATGGTTGTATTGTTGAGTTTGATGACGGTCGCTTCGGTTGCACTCGCTGATAATTCAAACAGTGAAACGACGCTAAAGCTCCCTGCGAATTCAGTCGCTTGCTATGAAACAGTTGCAGGAATGTGTGATTTCCTGACTACGAAATCGTAGAACTTAAACCAGTAGCAGCGTAACAAGGAGATAATAATGACAAACCTTCTTTTAATCATTTCAGTTGTGATAGCGACATTGGTACTCCAAAAGACGATTGCTTATTTGCGAAACGCTAAGGAAAAAAGTAATAAGGAAAAAGCATTAAAGCTATTGAAAGCCAACGGTTACGAGCCTGAATTGTACCTCGCGACTATCGGAACGGACGATCCTCAACTGAGAGATGCTTTAGACCAGTTCGCATTCACTGGTCATGTAATCAAAAATCGTCACGGAGACATAATCGGGGGGGTAGTTCCTAAAGCAAAACCTGGTTTAACTAAGCCTAGCTTGAAGCTAGTTGTTTCAAATGACTAGTGAGGGACAGAACGTTGTCGGGTACTTCCCTCATCAAAAACTTCCGCTCAACGAATGAAGATTAAAGATGAAGAGAAAAGGTGTATCACCACAGGAACATACTTAGTCAATACTGACTTTCAATCATTGGCCACGAAAAGGAGAATCACCGTGTTTTTCTTGCCAGATATCCATGACACAAAATTAGATACTGTTGCTTTATCAAACGCGAGTAGATGCAGCATTGTTGCTGAAGTCGCAGGAGAGAAGTATGTCCCGAGAGACTTTCTTAACTTACTTGTGGTTGGCGAGGGGGGCAAAATCGGCAGTAAAGTAAAAAATACTAACGATTCCTATGACTTGGGTCCCGCTCAGGTGAATACAATCCATTCCAAATACATCTTACGAAACTACCCTAATAAGTCTTGGGTAGATGTTGCCACTGACCCTGTTCTCAATATCCGTATCAGTGCAGATATATTCAAAGGATGCCTTACCTACGCTAAGGGTCATGTTTGGGAAGCCGTCGGTTGCTATAACTCAAAGACAGTCAACATCAAGACCAATTATCTAATCAGAACAATGAAAACTTGGGATTACATTCTGAAACGACCATCATTGAACTGCTCGGAGTATTGGTATCAGGATTAGAGCTAACTTCGACTCCCCAAATATCAAATAGCAGCTCAAATTCCCCTCGCTATTTAGCAAAATCGACTTCTACCACAAGTAATATGGGGTTCTCATGTTTATAGGAATTCATTATGTCGATACGTATAAATCGAAAGACACTGACCCTATGTGGCGTACTCGTACTGTCTGGTGTTCTGGTTCTAAAGTTCTCTTCTGTTTTCTTCGATGATTCTCATGCCTATGTTGGCCAGTGGAGCTCTGTATCGTCAGACGGCGCTGCAGAATTCAACGTCGGAGCTGACTACATTGAGGCGTTTGGGAAACGATTACCCGTTGACGTGATTGTTAATGATGACGGCTCTGTTTTGGCTCAGTCTCCAAACCAAAACTTTAGAATAACCAAAACCACCAGCGGTGTTGAGTTAACTGTTACACGTAGGTACATCGAAGAACCGGTCGAGAAGGTTTATGAGCTGACTCTAAAGCAGTAAGCGTTCGTAAAGACGTTCTAAATCAACTTCATATTACTGAGAGCCATCGTAACTAAATGATAGTGCTCAGACGTGTATAACTACTGCATTATTGAATCAGAATGAAACGCGAGAATGCTGGATATAAAGTACATCAAAGACACATTTAAAGTTCCTGTTTGGCAAGTGTTGTTGCGGTTACCTGAATCGTTTGTGGACACGAGACAAGTGGTGTCTGACTTTTCCTATCTTACGGACAGTGACTGTGTGGTTATTCAAGGGACAGTGACTTCTATTTCTGAATCATACAATCGAACGACTGTCATTAATGGCAGCATTGTTGACTCCCGAAACGTCGCTCAACGTTTTTCTCATTTTGCCAAATTAGACAGTGAATACGGCCAACAATTGGCAAGTCGACTTAATGATCGAGGTTATTACTTGTGCAAAGTGAAACAAGTCGGAACCGCGCTGTTTATCAACCACCCGCAGCCATTGAATGAAAAATTCATTGGTAAAATCACTCCGGTCTATAAAGTCAAAAGTAAGCAACTCAAAGGGTTGAAGTATGCTGAGTTTTTGGAGCAGCATATTGATGAACTGATCCCATTGACGGCAAGAAAGATACGAGAAGAATTAGCGAAATTAAATCTAAGCAACGGGAAAATTAGACGGTTGTTAGAAGCGCACTCGCTGTGTTTAGAAGAGGTTTTGAGATTTGTGCATTTCCCAAATTCATTGGAAGAAAGTGAACAATGCAACGCTATACTACAAAGAATAGCAGCTACTTTGTTGTTCTCAGAAGTGGAAGGCGAACCAAATTTAACTCACCCATTTCAGCTCGACAAAGACGATACCTATTTCAATGATGTCGTCCCGTTTCAACTGACGGATGAACAATTGGATGCCGTGAGCGGTATCAAAGCCGCGATTAACAACAGAGCCCCACGAAGTGTCTTATTCGGGGATGTGGGGACGGGGAAAACCGTCATTGGCGCGATACTGACACGTCATGTTGTTGATGCTGGTGGTTGTGTCGTCATTATGGTTCCCAACCTAATATTAGGAGCCCAAATCTATAAAGAGATCGACAACTGCTGGCCAGATATTGGCATCGAGTTTTTATTGTCTGAGAGTGAGCATGACAACTTCGTAGGTAAAGGCTATCGATGCATCAACGAGATGACAGAAGACACCCGTGTCGTGATTGGTACGACGGCTTTGCTCCATCATCACAACAATATGCCTATCGACCTACTGTGGATCGACGAAGAGCAAAAAATGGGGCTTGAACAAAAAGAATCCACATTAATAACTCATGGCCGGACACATCTGTTGTTGTCGAGTGCGACGTGCATTCCTAGAACGCAAGCGATGATGAGTTTTGGCATGCTGCCGTACTTCAAATTAACCAAGTACCACACACCTAGAGAAGTGATCACTACCCGTTACGAGCATACCCAAATCGATGAGGTTATCTGTCGAGTTGAAGAACGCATCAATCGTGGTGACAAGGTGTTAATCATTAGCACCATGAAAGGTGAATCCAAAGCTCAAGCTGTTTCACACAGAGCCAGTGCTGAACAACTCTTTGATGACTGGAAAGCGATGTATGGTGACATCGTTAAATTGTCCCATGGTGGGTTGTCTAAACAAGACAATGAGACTGCCATAAATGCAATGAAGTCGGGTGAGGGGAAAATATTGATTGCGACCACATTGATTGAGGTTGGGATCACAATACCAAAACTGAACTATGTCGTTGTGCTGAACCCTGAAAATCTTGGTGTGGTTACGCTGCACCAGATCCGAGGTCGCGTAGCGCGGGAAGGAGGTATCGGGCATTGTGACCTACTGCCTACTACCCAACTCAAAACGCCATCCATAGACCGACTGGATTTGTTGGTCAATCACTCTGATGGGTTCAGTTTGGCAGAGGCTGACTTGCAATTACGGGGTATGGGGGACTTAAAGAATGGCAACAATCAGTCAGGAACGTCGAAATGCATTTTGGTCGACCAACAATTATCGCTTGGTCTGCTAACCGATACCTTAGAAAGACTGACAGGAAAGGGATCAGAAACCTAAACGAATTAATTTCTGAAACTGACATCACGCTCAATAAATGACAGTCAGGCATGAGCAATTTACGGAGAGCACCATTATGCTAATTAAATACAAAAATTATTCTGATCTGGATGATTCTACTTTAGAGCATATGGATAAATTGAAGTACTCTGATTTATTCCATCAATTGAAAATTCAATTTGAAACAATGTGCGGATCTACTTACAGTTTCGGGGATATTTTCAATACACAAATTAATCAAACTGAGATTGTAGAACATAACTGGATGGTTTCAATACCAATTCAAAACCAACTATTCACTCTTGATAGTGTAAGAGAGTCGATACCGGAAAGCGAGAAAGGGATTAATGTACGTTGTTTTCTTGACCCGAATCTCTATGAGCTCATTTTCTTTGTCGACCCTAGAAACCCAAAAGAATTGATCGGGTTTTGCAGCTTAAGTAAGTTTGAACATAACGATGATGGGTACTATTCGATTAGAGTCGTTTTGGAAATGGTCTACGTTAAGCCCAAGTATAGAAATGGCATTCGAGGTCAGATAATGGCCTATGAAACGGGTCGCTTGATATCTAGGCAAAAAGTGTTTGATGAATTTAACAACGAATATCGATATGTGGACGTCGAAGTTGCTGGTCAAGGAACTAACGCAGGAGGTCGAGCATGTTTAGAGCGGTTTTACCTCGGAATCAATTTCCACCTCGGCGGCATAAGTATTGAAGATAAAGATGGTTGTGACATTGAAATACCATCTAACGTTATTTTGTGCGATGAATATTAGCGATTTGTTCTTGCTTTAATACAAGCTCTAAAGGCGGAGTTAAACAACACTATACCTTGCGATAGTTAGTTGTGGGAAAGTGAACCTCATCCCCTGATTATCGTTAATTTAAATACCTTTTCTGATGTAACACTTCACCTCTGTCACCAATAAAATTCAATTAAGCCGTGAAATAAGGCTCACTAATTTAAATTATGCAGATCTAAGTTTGGCAAACTCTTGGTACTAACTAGGAGTGTTGCTATGAAATGGTCAAACAAAATTCAAGGTATGTTGGGCTTAGGGTTGCTTGCCAGCCTTCAAGTCGCAGCTGAACCCCCAACGCAAGATTTCCTCAATGCCGACATCAATGTGGTTTCAAGTTATGAAATTGAAACCGACAAGCTAATTATGATGGAGCTGGATACCGGTGAAATGTTACTGGCCACCGGTGATGGAAAATTTCTTATCAAGGGCGGTTCATTATTCTCAACCGTTCACACCAAATTCGTAAACTCCCCACAAGAGCTTTACGCGGCATCCCATGTCGACTTGAAGAAAATGAAAATCAACCCAGAAGAAGATTTTGCGGGGTTTAACTTAAACCCATTAGCCAAAGTTTTTGGTGGGACCCTCTTTATTGCACCAACGGGTTGTAAGCATTGCGGTGACTTCGTAGAGATCCTTGAGAAGCAGCACCCTGATAAAAGATTCCGCATAGCAATCGTGCCTGTCTTCGATGATAAGGAGTATGAAAATACGTTGTTAGCCCAATGTTCCGATGATCCGGACAAAGCGCTGCACGCCTTATATGAAGGCACTTGGTCTGAAGCTAAATACCCCCGCCCACCAAATAGCCAGTGTAAAGAAGCCATTACCAAAGTGAATTCAACTTACGCGTCTCTACAGATAATGAGTCCGGGCCGTGTTGGGCTTCCTGCATTTTTCAACAACAAAACATCTTCCATTATCGGGCTGCCAACGAGTAAGGCTCAACTCACGTCCATTATCGTAGAAGGAATCGACCTATGATTAAACAATCCATATTTATCTCATTTGCGCTGCTTACTTTAGCCGGTTGTTCTGTCGTAGGCGAAGAAGAGGGCGTGTGTCCAGGCGCGAAAAGTGGTGTAGCGTGTGCGTCCGTCCGAGAAGTTTATGAGCTAACCAATGTCTATAACAATGCTGAAGACTATGCGAAGGCGACAGGTGACGAACGTGTCATGGTCACAGACGAAGATGGCGAAACCATCACAGGGAAAGAATACAAAGAAAAATACGGAACGGACATTGAGGCTGACTCAGCATCAGTGAATGAAACCCAACAACACGCAAACTTTTCTCAAGCTCCAGCGTTAGCTTCACCCGAAGCGGCATATCAGCATTTACTTCTTCCGGCTCCAGAACCCCTAGCCATGCGAAAGCCTGCCGATATTGTTCGTACATTGGTGCGTCCATATACAGACAAAGAAACCTTACAGATCCCTGGTTATGGATTCATCGAAGCAACACAGCGAACTTGGGTCGTCGATAGAAGCGCTAAGACCAATGATTCTCAATACGTCAACTTCCATGTCAGAAAGGAAAGCCAAGAGCAAAACTACGATGTGAATGATGATGGTCAGATTGGCGTCGAGTCACGCAATGCAAGACCGGCTATCAGCGACTCTGAGTTAAGAGAGAATGCGAGAAGTAATGCGAACTCGCTAATCGATCAACTGCGTCAATAAGGGGGCATATATCATGGGTGCGATTTCACGATTTTTTAAGCAATTCGAAAACTCCAAATTTGGCGATCTTCTCCCTGTCTTGGACTACAACCGAAAGCACAAATATTTCGAGCTCGAAGACAGTTACATTGGCTTAATGTACAAGATTGAAACGGTGCCAGCCGTTAACGATGAGTTACAGGAGCTATTAGAACAAATCTATAAGGCCGATTGGCCGGAAGACACGTTTATTCAGGTCTTGTTTTGGGCGAATGATAATTTAAGCCCTTTCACCAATAGCTTTTCTATGTACCACGGAGGTCGACAAACAGGTGAGGCAAACGACAGACTGAATTCGATTTCAAAGGGGCTGATTAACCACTTCCAGCAATCATCACAATCAGGGTTTGGTGATAGCGACTGTCGAGCTCGCATGTTTGATTGTTACTTCGTAGTGAAGGTTCCAATCAAAGGCAACTTTGGCGTGCCTACCAAAAAGGAACTTAAACACTTCAATAATCTACGTACTGATACAGAAGAGTCATTGAACAAGGTCGGCTTGTTCTGTACCCCGATGGATCAGTGGGGCTGGCTACACTTCATGCAAAGGCTCATGAACAGAAAGGACTCGTCAACTTGGCGCAAAGGAGACGTTAATAAAAACGAAGCCTACATGCCCCGAGATCAAGTTCAGGAGCAGGGCGGTAAAATCGAGTTTACCGATTCGAAGGTCATCATTGATGAGCGGCCTATATCGATGCTTACTCCCAAAGAATACCCAAAAACACTGGGCTTTGGTGACATGCTGAATGTCTTTAGTGATTGGCGATATGGGCATTCTACAGCATGGTCGAACTTCATGATTGTATTGAATGTCCATTACCCTAACTCTAAAAAAGAAGAGGGTAAGATTAAGCGTCGCCGTAAATACATGACAATGCAGGCAAACAACAAATTAGTAAATTGGAATGATACTGTTCGTTGGCAGCGAGCTGACTTTGATGAAGCTTTTACCAAAATTGAGCAAAAGAAGTCGAAGATGGTGAATGCGTATCTTCAGTTTATGATTTTTGGTGATGATGAGGAGCATTTAGAGACGGAGATTGCACGCTTCAAGAAAGTAGCTTCAACCCCTGCAGGATTCGAATTGGAAGAAGACAAGTACATGACTCCACCTATGTTCCTGCATTCATTACCTTTCGCACCAGACCCTGTGACTCGCAAAAGATTAGACCGCTATAACTTAGTACCGTCTGATGTCTGCGCGTTCATGAGCCCGATAATTTCCAGTTCATCTGGCAACTCACCAAGTAAACCTGTGATCCCCTTTGTAACCAGAGACATGTCGATGTTTGGGTTCAATCCTTTTGAAACCGATGGCTCAATGAACGGTATCGTTGTCGCGGAGTCGGGCTCGGGCAAGTCGGTTCTCGTCCAATACATTGTGACGTGCATATTGGGGTCAGGCAAGATGCCAAGCCAGCATCTATGGAACATGATGAATTTACCCAAGTCAGAAATCGATAAGCTGATGAAGACCGCTCAACATATTGCTGAAGCCAAGCGCGATGGTGGTATGGCAATGATTATCGATGTGGGTCGAAGCTACTACCGTTTGTGTGAAGCGTTGAATGGTCAATTTATCAGTTTCGGTCAAGATATGAAGTTCTCACTCAACCCTTTCCCGTCCATTGTTGAGTTCAGTGGTAAGGAAGGGCAGGCTGGTATGATTTTGGAAATGCTGTCGGTGATGGCAGAGCCCAATGGTACGCTCACGACGTTGCAGAAGCGTGGTATGACGACCATTTTGAAATTGATGTGGGATAAGCATGGTCGCGACTCAAGTGTCACGATCTTCGCTGATATGTGTTCTGCGAGCTCTCGTCAAGAGCTGAATGACATTGGTGAACAGTTAAAACCATTCCGTGAAGGCGAAATGTTTGGCGATATGTTTACGGTCAATAAGCCGCCCCCAACGCTGGACAACCCATTCATTGTCTGTGAATTAGAAGAGCTGAAGTCGCAACCGGAATTGCAGGTAATTGCCTTAATGCAGATCATCAACCTGTGTTACCAACATTTCTTCTTGGGTGATGCTCAAGCCGGTTCTCAGCGTCGTTCGAAAGCCTTCATTGTGGATGAGTGTTGGGAGTTCCTTCAAGAAAAGCAAGGGTCCACAGGTGCTAACCCAGTATCATCGTTCCTTGAGAGTGCCTTTAGGCGTTTTAGGAAGGTGGATGCTAGTGCTTGGATTATCACCCAATTGTTGAGTGACTTGTATGGTTCATCTGTAGGTAAAGCCATAGCCGCCAACTGTGTATATCGTTGCTTCCTGTATCAGAAATCAGACACGATTAATCAAGTTAAAAATGACAAGCTGGTGGCATTGTCAGACCAAGAATTCGAAATTCTCAAATCGATTAGGACCCGTAAAAATAGGTACTCAGAAATCTTCTTCCAAATTGGTGATGACATCAAAGAGGTTGTGCGTTTTTACGCGCCTCCTGCAATGCTGCTGATGTACTCCACGGACCCGAAAGACAAAATGGAATTAGCGGCTCTGATGGAACGGGGGTACACCCAAGACCAAGCCATCGATAAAATTTTAGAGACGCGTCGGGTCGAGTCATTTGCGACTGACATGGATGACTTGGAAAATGAAGACGAAGAACAAGTCGAAAACGCCGCATAACAATGTCCTTTCTTTGAAAGAAAATAAGTTATGCAAATGATCTCCCAAATAGGCAAGCAGGCTCCAAAACCTGCTTGTCAATTTAAAGTCCAAATTACCTTCCTTGTTTGAAAAACTTATTTCTACCGCTCCTTACAATGAAAATCACACCCCAACAATGGTCACTATGCAATGAAAATTCTAACTATGGTTTTAAGCACTTTGGTCTTCATGAGTTCAGCTATGGCTAACACCAGTGACGACATAATCAGTCGTTACAAAGAAGCGTGTGGAACGGAGTGTGGGGACACCATCGCCTATTTGTCACGCTATGCTTCCGCCCAATGTAACATTCCTTATGATTCAGTCGTAGAAACGTCTGTGGAGCTTACTGGGCTTCAATTTGTGGCGATCTCCATTGCAGTCCAACACCCACTTGCTCACTCATTGCAAAATTATGCTTTGAAGAGTCTTGATTGTTCGGACTTACATAAGTGGTCTAAGTCCATCGAAGACTACTCGTTCGTGCTAGAGGCAAACAACGGACTCCAAGGCTCCAATGTCTCAAGTAGCAATTAGAATGAGTGAGGTTATGGATGTTGAGTACTAACCAATGTAATGAAAAATCAGGCAACAACGTGAAGGTGACATGGCTTCTGGTGTGTGGACTTGTGGCCTTAATCACTATTGTTACCGTGATGATGTGGACAACGAGAGCGAATCGATTCAGTGATTACACGATGATGGAAAAATCATCACGCGAGTATATTTTAAACCTGTATGCAATGGACAACTCAACACTAGATTCAAAGGCGATTCAGTGGCCTGATTTTGCTGTCGCTCATGGTGGGGTGCAGTCAGTGAATTTGGTAACAAAAGTTTGTAAGTCTGAGGCGTCAAATGCCACCTGCTTTTTTGCGTATCAAACTTCCTTTAAAGACCAAAGCCATACCATGACATATGGAGTCAGGGCGACAAATGATGAAAGTGAACCGCTGAATATTGAATTGCTCAATGCAACTGGGGGGCGGTTGTTGCTTTCCATGCCAGATCCCTTTGTGAATAGTCCTGTGGTGGAGGTATTGGAATGAAGACGCTAAATTTTCTTGTTGGATACATCTCTCTTCAATTGGGGATAATTGTCTTTTTGACAAACCCATTGAATAGCATGTCACTCACAATAATTTGCTTTTTACTGGTGGCGGTATGCTACTGTCTTGTCTCCCCGTTTATCAAATGTCGTCTACAAGAACTCAAGCATTTTGATAAATTTGTCTTTGAGATTTATCAGTCAAATCGACGTCATCCATTGTCTGAAAAGTTTGGAACGGAAATATCTAAACACCTGTCTAAAAATGCACAATCTTCTTCTGATAAAAAGAAAGACATCGGCGCATATGTAGCCACGGACTTATACTTGTCCTTATTCACGTTCGGTATCGCGGTCGCGCCAGGTTTATTAATCCATATATTTTTACCATAAGTCTTCATTCTCATTCAGCCCCTTCATAGTCGTGAAGGGGTAATAATCCAAATCCCTCCTTTACAATGAATGCCGCGAGAAAAACTTTAATCTTCAAAAATAGGCTTGTTAATTTCAAAAATTGCTCTCGACCTTATTTAACCTATCCCAATGAAATTGCGTTTGGAGTTGAAGAGCACTATGAACAAGTTAATCAAAATTCTTATTAGTTGTTCACTAACAGTTATAGGGACTGCTGCTGTTGCGAAATCAGTGTACATCATCGGTTCCATAACGAGTGTGCCGCCAAAAGTAGAGTTTACTTACCCTGATGAAATCTATCGTGGCGTGAAAGAGTATTCAGCCTTAGCTAAAGAAGCCGCAGCATCTGGTTGTAGATTAGAAACAGTGCGAGAAGAAGCGTATACGTCTGACAGTAGCAATCTAAAGTGTTTCTTCGAATGGACAGGTGATACCGACCCGAGCTGGAATGCGAATGGATTAGCGCTCGATGGTCGACCTACCGCAGCTGCAGGAGAGCATTATCGTTCATATCGCATTTCTTACTTCAATGGTATTGAGAAAGAACGCATCACATTGATTGAAGACAGCGTGGCCTACACTATCCTTGAACCCGTTCCGCCTGTGATTGTAAATGTCACCACGGACACTACTTCAGCTCAATATCAAGGCTTGAGCTTCATTACGCACGATAAGAATGAAAAACTTCGCAAAATTACTGTTGAGGTCGAGCCTCGTCCATTTGATCAGGTGGTGGCCTTAACTCAGTTTGGTGAATCGTGTGAGGTGCCTGAAGGCCAAGATTCATGCGTGGTCGCCATTTCTGCCTTTCATCTATCTGGTGACGATTCACTGACAGGGCAACTTACCACAGCATTAAAAGTCTCGGATAAATACGATGTCGTATCAGCCCCGAACAGTCAGATCCAATACGCGTGGGATTACAGACCGCCCGTTATTGAGCAGTATGCTGTCAAAGCTGTCGGAGATACCACTAGCAATGATATTTCGATTGATGTTGGTGGAGAAACGGTGGTTGTCCAAAACAATGAAGCTGTAGTCGTTCTCAGTTCGCCGCACAGTACCGATACAGCAAATAAGTGGTGGTTACCATCCAAGGTTAGTTTGAGCTTTGAAGAGCATACAGATCATGTCGGTGTATCCGATTTTGTTACGCTAGAGGGTAGGGATATAGGCGATTTATTCAGAAATGAACACGTTACCTATACCGAGAAGACAGTAGACAGCTTTGGTATCCCTCAACAGATTGGCAACAAGTTTGTCTATCGAATTCCGCTCAGTTCAGTGGTAGATGGATTTTATCAAGGCAACATAAAAGCCTTAGATAGATTTGCAAACAGAGGTGACAAGGAAGTGACTGCAATGCAGTTAGACCGTTTACCTCCTGAGATTCGTCTGTACAACAATGACACGCTGTTTAGTACTGGTGATGAAATCAACTTCATGGAGCATATGATTTTCACCGTGCAAGATGAAACCAGTATTGAGAATGAAATCACTGATATTTTGCTTGATGGCGTACCCGTTGAGCATATTGGTGAATTCAAGATGGCTCGTGCGATCAAAATGGAAACCCCATGGGAGTCTAATACAGTTCATAAAGTCATTGTGCGTGGTAAGGACGGGAACAACAACGTAGTTCAAAGAGAGTATTCCATTTCATTCTTACCTTTAGACTTCGAATACGACAACATCAGTGACCGCAAAGTGGCACTTGTGCAGAACCAAGACATCACATTCGCACAAACGAAAGGTCGAGCTTGTAGAATGTTCAAGTCAGAGCATGAGGCGGTACAAGGGATCAAAAACCCGACTCAAATGACTTGTTCCGTGAACTGGACAGTCATCCCTCAAGGTTTGGAAGAAGCATGGGATACTGCGAGCCCTGAGCTGATTGGTGTATTTGAAAATACGGGTCCTGCGACAGTGGAAGCTGAGATTTATATCCATGACTCTGAAGGCCGAAAAAACTTAATCAAAGTCGACGATACAAGCCTAATCGTTCATACCCCAGATACTCCAGAGATCATCTTCGACGACGACGGTATGTTTGAAGATGGCATATATGCGGTTGAGATGGGGCAATCTAGAATCGGGAGATATCGAGTTAAATCAGCGGCGTCGCCTATTTACATTACGCTCCTTAAAAATGGTGAAACCTTAGAAAGCCAATACATCAAACAGTCCAACCGATACACCGAGCACACTATCACGAAGGTAATCACAGACAGAAACAGTGCAAACCACCGAGATTTGTGGCAGATGGATGATTATGCCGTTCAAGTTCATTACGCCCGTTTACCAGAACAAGTAGTTGAGAGTGCGGTGAAGACTTATGCGGTTCCTTCTACACGAGCAAGGCTCAAGGTTGAGCAAACTTCTCGTGAAACGTCCACCGTTGACACATTCAAGGTTAAATCGAAATTTGGGCTGTATAGTAGCTTCTATCGAGATCTGGTGTACAAGTCTGAAGAGCTGGGTGATTGGTCTGTTCGAATTGCTGTCATGGACAAAGAGAAGAACCTACATGGCCTGACGGATTGGCAAGATATGAACGAATCAGGTGTGAATGACTTTGATGTAAACTTCTCATCAGATGACATCGGTGACCTTCGATTCTATGCACAAGCGAAACTAAAATCGCCAAATGAAAATTATGTTTCAATGGTTCGCTCTCAACGCGGGACCTTGAAAATCATGAAAGGAACGGCAATCGAAGGTGAACTGCGTACACTGCGTATAACGGGTTCTGTACCGATGAATGCCGCTATTCAATATCAACATCTTACCCGTGATGACAAAGACGCCTCTGGTGAAGTGTCATGGTACATATCGGAAGACAATGGCAGTACGTGGAATCTATATGGAGAACCTGGTAAGCGCTTTTCTTTCAGTACCTCAGTAGAAGGTATTTGGTTGGTGAAAGGTCATGTTCCAAATCGCTTCACAGGGGAGATAGCAGAAACCGACGTCGTACAAATCATGGCGTACCGAGTGCCACAAACTGAACTAGTTGGGGCAGCAAACCTGATCACCGGTATGACAAGAACGTACACGCTTCTTGATCAAGGTGAAGAGGCGGATGCCGGTAATATGCTTATTAAATGGTCTATTGATGGTGGAGTCACGTTCACTGAAGGCGGTAGTACACTCGAATACACTGCAACAGGTGAAGGCAGCAACAAGATTATCGCAAAAGCGGCGTATCTTGGTTATGAAACCGATGAACACAGCTGGGCAACAGAATACCGCTCAGTACGTTCTCAGCGAGCGAAACCTGTTCGAGTAAGAGTGAAAGGGGATACTGATGTTGAAACCACCGATACGTTAACTTTGGTTGGAGATGTCGATACACCGTATTCCAATATGGACTCCGAACTTGAAATTGAATGGGTAAGACCAGACGGAACCATTGTTGATTCGAATGTTGTGGACTTTACTCCAACGAATGATGATTTGGACCGAGCTGACTTTCATACATTCACACTGCGTGCGTGGGTTAAAGATGCCAAGGCGTTAACGTATGCGGAATTCGATCATAAGGTTCGTGTATGGGAGTATCAGTTCCCACAATTCGACGTGGCGTATAAACAGCGTGTGCTCGTTGCACCTTCAGTGATTGAGATCTGGTTACGACGTCCAATTGGTGCGAATTTACGCGAGTACTATTTGTATGAGTGGAACGGACAAGGCCGACTGGAGTTGACGAAAGATTATGGACATCGAGCACGATTTACCGCAAAACAACCGGGTATATACCCAATTTCGGTTACGGTAGAAGATGATCGCGGTAACTACGACACCTTTACTGAATATGTGGAGGTATTGGAACCTGAGCCGATCACTGTGGATTTAACTGCACGGTATAGTAACAGTTATCAACGTTCGCCACTTGATGTTAATGTCCGTCCGACAATTCGAGGTGGTCACCCATCAGACCGAGTGGCAGACTATCAATGGTATGTCGATGGTGAGTTACAACCTGAGTTAGAGAAGTCATCAGCAAATATTGAGAACCTATTAACGGGTGACCATGAATTGAAATTGAAAATTCTCACTAACTACGGTCAAGAAGCGGAAGCGATCATTCCAATTGAAGTGGTGCCAAACCAACCACCGACGTGCTCTATCGATTACCGTATGTACTCGAAGACCGCCCGTATCGAAGCAAAATGTAAAGACTTAGATGGTAAAATGGTCAAATACGATTGGACAGTTGGTGATAATGAGCGTCGCAATATCGGTAAACGGATTTCAGAGTTAAGACAACCGGGCGAATCAGAGTTAGTGACGGTTGTTGGTTATGATGATTCTGGGGATACCGCCACAGCGCAAATGGTCGTGCGTTGGTAAGACTATGACCTCGATATAAGAACGTCCTTGTGTCGTTATTGGTGCATTTAGACTCTTCCGTTTAAATGCACCTTTTTTATTGGATGGGTGTAGCTAGGTTGTCCACGTTTTCATTGAATGAAATGTCGGTGGACAACTAAGATCGAAACTCAGACAATAAAGTTCGCAACTTTAACATTAAAGATTGAAACTTTTAGGGGTAAGCACTACTCCTGCTGAAACAGATTTTTGGACAAAAGTGAGTCAGTGAATTTGCTAATTTAGCATTTAACGGATTATCTGGGGTATTGCAAAAACTCTAACGTAGTGGCAAATTTCATTCATCTACTACACCTGACAGCGATTTCAAGTTCCATAGTGGGATTCCTGAAGCTTGTTAATGATTTACAAGCCCGCACATGCTCAATTAAACCTTCATTTTGTCAAACTCTAAATGTACAACCACCCTCGATAGCAGATGAGGATTTGCTAAAGCGAAGTTCAATTTTTCTACCGAGTCATAGCCTAGTCTGACAGCCGTACTTAATGACTCTATCATTTCAGTATTCAGCAGTGGATTGACACTAAAGGGGGCCACCTCTACAACTACTCTAGTAATTAACCCCATAATAAAAGAAAAGCTTCTTGGTATTACATTTGATATCAACTCTCGAGCTTGAGGACATTGCTGTTTCGTTATGGCAGTTGCATAGGGTTCACCACCTAGGGACACTTCTATATCTCTGATCGGCTTTCCTTTAATCCAAGATGATATGCCCTCACAGATAGTATCTAGATCCTCATCGAGGATTTCAGCATCTTTACTCTTGCCAACAGCCCCCAACATAGACCGTTTCACATCATCTAACAAAAGAGCTCTTACTTGTTGGTTCTCTTTCAACCATTGAACCAACCATCTTACCCATCCATCAACACTAATGGGAAGGTGTTGAGGCTCAGATTCGACTCGACTTTTAAGTAACAGTATTGTGTCAATTGGAAGCCCACTCTGAGATGCGAGCGCAGACAATGCAATATCAGACTCCTCCCGCCCTTTACTGTCCGTGAGATTTAAAAGAGTGTTAATCTTTAAATTAAACTCTTCAAAGTTATTGCTTTGCTTCGCTTTATAGGCGGCAAAAGAGCGCCTCAGCTTTAATGAAGACTCATTACTACTCTCGTTATCATCAAGAGATGCTACTCTATTTACCATATACAAAACATCTCTATCCAAGACATCACCAACCGATATTCGATCAAGGATCTCAGTCAATGGATCTGTGATAACAACACATCTGTCGTCTTCTGGTATTAATGACTGAAGTTTTTCCACAACAATTGGGGTCAGAGAAGAGCCGCTTGAAAAGGATATAACAGGATCAGGGATTAACAATACGATTCCGTTAGCAAGATGACCAGCTCTTCCCGCTCGAGCAGCAGCGTTAAGAAGTTCATGTGAAGCTAAGCTCTCTCGTCCCCCACCGTCTGCGCTAGCACGTTTATCTCCGGCGAGAACTGCCATTTGTGCTGGTAAGTTTAGCCCCTGTGCCAATGTTGGCGTCGCTACAATAACTCTTGCTCCATTATCACGGCGATACATACTTTCAGCTAGTTCTCGCTCTAACTTCAGCATTGAAGCATTGTGAGGAACTGCTACTGTTGGTTTATGTAGTATTGAATGCTCCAAACCACCAGTTTCAATGGCAAGCGCATTCCATAACTTTTGTTCTTTCTCCGTGATGTCTATTTGCGCACTGAACTTATGAGAAATTTCAGATGCAAGCGAGCATGCGTGCTGTTTTTGGTTCACAAAAACTATCGTTTTCATGTTTCTTTTTGCACATATTGTAGCAATCTGAGCAGCCACAGAGTTCGCATTGGGTTGCAGCGCTACTTTCCCATTCCTCAAAACACCGTTTAAAAAAACATTTTCATCTATCAACTTAGTGAAGTTGCAAATTGCTTTATTGTTTTTTGTGTCCAACCAATTATGTTGTAACCCCCATAATACGTGAGGTTGTACATTAAGCTCTTTCTTTGAGGGGCTACGTAAAGCCTTTGCTACTTTACCCTTTTCAAGGTTTTGCTTATTTTGAATGCCTATTGCATTCCTTTTCACTTGCTCCAATTCTTCGTTGTTGTATATAACTACTCCTCTAGCCTGTCGGCTAGGTTTCCATAACAACTCAATGTTCAAACATTGTCTGCCTGTTAGCTCTTCTATCCACTTTGCAAACTCGTCACCGTTCTTAATCATCGCTGAAAGAAATAGCATATCGGCTTGTGGTGCTATTTCATTAAAACCTAGAACACATAACATTCCGTCTAAAGCTCGACGTATTTTTCCAGCTTCAGGGCTTAATAAATGACACTCGTCAAATACTAATAATCCAACGTCCTCAAATGAATCAGGAGAGAATGAAATTATGGCTAAACAGCGCTCGGGCGTCATTACCTCTATTTCTGGTAAAGCGATATCCATTTTAAGTAGCAAATCAAAATCACTAGATACAGATGAACCTAACAATTCAGAAGGGAACATTTCACTCAAGTCATTAGTCAATTGATCTACCAATGCATGAGTCGGTGCCAGAAACACAACTTTCTTACCCTGTGCAAGAACACTAGCTATTTTTATAGATGAAACCGTAGTCTTTCCTGCACCAGTTGGTAAAACCAGCACGGAAGAAACCCCGGAAAAGTGAAAAAATCTATCAAGTGCTTTTCTATGGTTATGCCAAATGTAAGGAAACTTTTTAGCTCTATAGCTTATCCAGTTGTTCCAAAATGTAGGGTCAGCACCAATCGGAGGGGGTACATTCGCTAAAGCGGAGCCAGAAATGCCATCAAACATTAGCAATAACAATGAGGCGAGGTGCCTTATACCCGGGTAGGTATAATCTATTCTTTCTTCACCAAATATGATTTTACGCTCTGCTGCTAAATCTAGAACCCTATTAAAGGTGACTCTAGGCATCTCCCTTTGTTGAAAATTTGGCTCTAAAAGTAACTTCGCCAGCTCTTCAATACCAAAGGCGAGATGGTTCATCATTGCCCGTATAGCGATCGCTTCGACATCGTTAGAAATAGAACCGGGAGGAAATTGTTGTCTCCATACATTTGCTCGTTCAACAATTTTCGTTAAATCTCCCCTACCTAGATCTATCACGTGCTGAGAAATGATATAAGAGCAATATTCTTGCTTTGTTATATCAATTCGAATATTAGAAGCAGCTTCATGAGCATCTGCATATTGTTCTGCTGCAAGAAAAAGGAGAACTGCCGCAAGTGACGGTGAAACTCTAGCTATATCCACGTTAGATTCAACTGGGGGGCGTTCGCTTTCAAGCAGTTCTTTTCTCGATATAACCTGCTGGGCGCTCGCTGCAACAAATGCTGAAGACTTCTTTATTTCTCGAACGCTATGAATTGACGCAATTGTTTCATAGGTATCTGCTATTTTTTCGAGACTCCAACTTCCAGACTCTTCTTGGTCACTCTCTCCACCAAGCCTTGCTGATACGATCTTCGCATAATGTGATGTTAATAACTGAGGTATCGTAACAGGGTCAATGCCGTCAAGAGCAGGGGCAGATCTTAATAAGTTGGCGGTTTCTGGATCATACATTCAAGAAATCCCCATCCAGTTGTTCAATATAAGCGATAATTTTCTGTGCCAAGCTTTCAAACCACGGTCTTAAAGGCCCATCCACAACAAACGTTGAAGCATTCCTTTGTTCCGCTCTTATCCCTTTGATTTCTCCATAGCCATCAAACAAATTTTTTCTAGCTTCTTCATTATCAAAATCAGATGTAACCGCGAAGCCTGCGCGATAATGTCTAGTATTGTTATCAAGCACTTTCTGCACCATTCTCATGGCAGTTACATCATCTACACCACTTAACTTAATCAACGATGTGGCTTCAGCAATAAGCTCACTGTTTCTAGTATTCTTATGTCGCTCGATGAAGCCGGGAATTACACTTTGCGTGAATGTTCGTCTAGGATTTGTTGTGCATTTGTCTTCAAATATTGTCGACTTTAAGATCTCTTGCCCGTTTTCACTTAACTCGATCATCAGACCATCGAGCCCTTGGGAAGTTGAGCTAGTATGTGGATCTTTAAGATACGCATTTTTTCCTGCCAGTTGTTTTGCTGCAATCCAAGAGATAACTTCGAATATCAATCCATCCCTTTGTACTTTGGGGTAACCATAGCGAACAGGTTGCGGAGTATCTTGAACTGTAAATTTTATAATTGCCTCTTTTTTCAGGGCATCATTTGAAAACGCAGGATTGGCTGGCATTAATTCACGGATTATGTGCGCAGCATAAGCTGCCTGCCCCATAATGACGACTGCAATAAGCCTTGCTAACTGATCTTCATTCGAAACTTCCCACCTAGAACCTACACATATGTCGTCTATCGGAAAGTTGTTTATTTTCAATGAATCCATGGTGCTTTATCCATTAATCAAACCAACCCACTAACCATCATAGAAAGCTAAATGGGTAAACAGCACTATAGTCATATAAACACATAATGAGAGCAACTAGCAGACTTTCAATATGTTAGTTAGGTAGTAAAAGCTCTATCATCGAGAATGGTGTGACCGTAGTGCTTAAGCGCTTCTTCAAGAACTCCGATAACAAAAGCGAGTATCCATGGTGTTGTAAGGCATGAGAATCGTCGACACATTTCGATTAGAAAAAGTAGGTCATCGCGTCACCCGGACTTTGCTATTGATAGAAGTAACTAGAAAATAATGGGGCAGAAACGTTATAGAGTCGTCGTACTAAGGCACACTTATCCTTAAGCATGGCGGCACAACACATCTCTGGACACTTATGAGTCATGCCTTTTGCTAAATTAGCAGAACACGAATTATCTGAAGTATTGCGGATTTTCCAACCTAGTAGCTAAATTCTTCATCCACGACACTAACTTAATTATGGGACCACTCTAGAAACGTTATCACGCGATCGTTTAATCAAAACAACATCTCTTGATGTCCGATTATTGATCACCGACAATCTATTAAATACCTCTAGATGTGGGTGGGTATTACTCAATAAGCGAGGTGCGACCATCATCCCCCAAACTAAAAGACTAACAAAAGGTTGGTTAAAAGCTAAAGCAGCAGAGCCTCCAAGGAATCCCGTTATGTCCCATTTAGATAACCTCCTTTGGTTATCCTCTAGCTTTCCTATTTCAGTTCTTAACTCCATCAGCTTTAGCGATAACTCTTCTTCAGTCAGATTAGAAAACTTCTCCAGTATATCCGTAGCAAATGGTATTTCTTGTCCCGAAAACACCCTATCAAGCTCCAGCACGTCCATATCATTATTTATGCTAAAAACTTTATTTAGAAGCATTCCCAACTCTGCTTCTCGAAGCATTGGATTTTGCCTCTGAAAACCGGCATAACATCCACCAATATATTCAAACGCCTTGAACAAATCTGGATGGTTTGGATCATCACAAGGAAAGTAATGTGCGCCAAGACCTAAAGAATACTCGTAACTCGCTGTTAACCAACCCAGCATACTGGTTTTCTCAGGAGCATACATGTTGGACATAAATTGACCCATTCCAAGATATGAAACTCCCGTGGGGCCAAGTTTGTTCATTAGATACTCCATTCTTTGCCAAGAACTGCTTACCGAACCTGCCAGCTTGAGCGCTGCTTCAGAGCCTTCCTGCTTAAGGGCACGAAGAAAATGAAATTGCTGTTCAGTAGTCAATGTATGCCCCAAGACACCTGAACGATTTCGCATCCCTATAATAGTGGAAGATGCTAAGGCTCTTGGAAATAGAATGGCACTAGGGTCAACATCAAGAATCGTAGTTATTAAGTCAATGGAGTAGCGCACTATATTTTGCGTGATAGTAAATTTTAACCGTTGCCTTCTTACCAACTCCTGTAATTCGAAGCGGTTGATTGAGAACATTTGATAAAAATCTACCGAAAGCTGTGGATTATCATTGAATGGCAAGACAATAATCACTGTACGGTATAATGCCAGATATTCTCGAATGTTTTGCCTTGAGAAAACACTGGCATCGACAAAACAGCTCGTTGACTCAAGAATGGACGAGGGGACAAATTCCGATTGAGAAAATTCAAGATCTGAAAAAACCTTTGTTCTGTTATCTACCCAAAAATCTTGATCCTCTTGATATTTATCCAGAACAACTTTAGGGTAAGATTTAGGTAAAAAAGACTTTGCTTTTAGAAGTAAGTTGTTAGGAGCATAACCTACTATTTTTCTAACGGTATTATCTTTTCCCGGGTACTCAGGTATTGATTTG
This sequence comes from Vibrio sp. 10N.247.311.12, assembly GCF_041467515.1. Lineage (NCBI taxonomy): Bacteria > Pseudomonadati > Pseudomonadota > Gammaproteobacteria > Vibrionales > Vibrionaceae > Vibrio > Vibrio sp. 10N.247.311.12. Next base: position 45,972 of record NZ_JBFSUV010000026.1, on the reverse strand, counting down.
TCGACTATCACAACTAATTCATAATCATCATATCCCAGACTCGCTAATAGGATCCTTAGCTCATTGATTTCATCTTCGTTTGGCTCAAAACGTAACTTAAGTTCGAAGATGTTAGTTGCAATTTTAAAATCGAAGTGGAATGGGTGATATTTCTCTGGCAAATGAATATTTAGCTCGTTTGCTGCTTCTGGGGCTGTGAACGGGTGACCATGCAGACATATTTTTTTCCATGAGTCACTTAATGGAAGGCGTTCAGCACTTTTATCAACAACCCCACAAAACTCCGGCCCGGGCATACCTACGACACGCACCTTTTCATAACGTTCAATTAACTCTTTTTTTAGCGAGTCAGACAAATTGGGCACCAGCGCATAGATTTTGTCATCATGAAAATACAAGCCTTGATGATCGATATCAGCGCTTTCAATAATAAATTTCTCATAGTTATTGGTTATCGATTGAATGGCTGCACTCGTGTACAAACGATTTTTTTTACTCATTGGTTCAATTCCTAATGGATGTAGATCGTTAATTAGATGATACGCCTCACCTCACCCCCAAACTACACTCAGCATAGTCGCTGAACTTCAGTAGGTGCCATCAAGTCAGTTTTCAAAAGCAATCGGTATAACTCTTGGTAAATCTTACATTTCATTTAGTTGGTCAGGGGCATTTAACCTTCAAAGAAACTGGCTATATATCAGCTTCTAACATTAGAAAATGTTGGTCAATATGAACATGCTTTTTTAGTGAAGTGTATTAGCTCTAAGAAGAAAAGGGGCAAAAGTTTGCTACAACAAAAGACAGACTACGACAAAAAGCATCTAAAAGTTTCTAACTTTATTGTTACTTCTTGCTTTAAGTTGGCCTATTGAGTGAAATTGAGTTTTGATCTTTATTGTCAAATCTTTGCTATAGCGTCACGTAGCAATCAGCTCTGCGTAACAGAAAAGTTTCAATCTTTGTTGTTCACCGACATGAAATGCAATACAAGCACTGAACTGTTGCCCCATCCAAGTCATCTTCATCAAACAAACTGTCATCAGACAACCATTCGTCTTGCATCGCCTCTGTTATCTCTTTGGCCATAAACACAGCAAGAGTGGCGTTAGGGTATTCCGAAGCAAGGTAAGCCTTAATATGATGCTCTAGCATCGGTTCAATGGAGTGAAGCCATAGGGATTCATTGCTTGAATGAGCCATAGTTATAGCAAGTCGAGCTTGAGTCATTGCAGACGGGCAGCGATAGGCTTGTAAATTCAGTTCCATAATCTCTCTCCTTAGCGTTTATTCCAAAGGCTAAATTTCATCACACGGGTAGATACCACAGACTTTGCACAAACGTCGGCCCATCAGTTTCTCTGAACCTTTTTGCATCATATATTTCGGCTCTTTTGCATTATCTAACTGGAGCTTTTGAACAACGCCTGCTTTAGTCCACCAGCTGTCTTTCATGTTGAGTAACGGAAGTGCTTTTAAGCGCTCTAGAGCACTCCAGTCTGGTGCCGTACCATTAGACATACCTTCTTCGATGATGGAGCGACAAACCCACGCGCATCCGTAGAAATAAATGGCTTTGCTATACATAGGGTCATTCTCAGTATCTTTTTCACCTATTGGCATAGCACTGAGTACGCCCGTAAGCGCAGGCTTGAGCATGTTGAACAACTGATCTGTCATTTCAGGGTTCTTGGTGAGTAATGCATTTGTTTTCGCGGCTGTGGAAGCGCTGGCAATGCTCAAGAAATCTTGAAGCTGTTTTAAGATGAAAAGATGCCCATTGGTGAGCTTTCCACTTACCGAGATCAGATCCCATAGGGACAATTGGTTCACTTCTAAATCCAGAAATCGACGTAATAACCGGCTGTAAGGTTTGCTGCTGTCGAAGTACAGGTTCAGACTCGTCGTTGGTTTTCTCTGATTGAAGTGAAAATCACTGAATAGTTGTTTTATTTGCTCAGTCACAGGCTCTAGCGTGTCGGTATCAGAGACAAGGAATTTCACGCTCAGGGTTTGCGTCGCAAGCTCAGGAATTTCAGTTAATAAAGATTGAAATAGCTCATTACGGTTTTGACCATCGGCAATATGACGGTCACAGTCGGCAGGGATCACGGCTTTAAGCATCCTACGGTTACCTATAATGATCTCTTCTTCATCCTTTAGATGGCTTAAACAAATCGCCAGTCCGGGCAATATGGTATTTTTGCGGGTTCGAAAGTAATCTTTGAGCGGTTCGCTGCGTGATTTTTCAAGATCACGTTGACGTTTTAAGTGAGAAGGTATCTTGTCTGAACTTTCTTCATTTTTGAAATGCTCGGCTAACTCCTTGGTCAACAGAATGCCTTCGAGGGTACGAAAGCCGTACTTGTTGATTCCTTCTTCCCCGATAAAGAACACCACCTCTAGGTCTTTGCCATTAAGAGCATGATTGGGTGTGTATGGTACTGTCAAATCTGTCTTCGCGTTCATATTTTTGTCCTCACTGGATTTATCTTCAGTCTATGTAGAACAACTAACCCTGTCTATAAAATGAAAGAAAAATCTCCCATAAAACGGGGGGATAAACTTTCATTATTCTCTATGCACGTTATAGTTAAGGTATTCAAGATGACTTAGGGAATCGGACATGACTTTATTAGTATCGACAGCACAAGACGCATTAAGCAGTCAATTGTATGCCCTGCATATGGGGATTATTGATCGCTTCAATGACACGGTGAGAGAGACGCGTAGCCTGATCGAAGCTGATGAGAAGTATATTTGTCATGAAGGCTTAAGTATGGGGAAAGACAGCACATTGGTCGCACTGTGCTTGATTGAAGCTTACAAACAGAGCATTGCGGAAGGAAAAATCGAACCCTCACGTCCACTGATGATAAGCACCGTTAATCCTGGTGCAGAAGCATTGCCAATGCAGATGTACAGCGAGTATGCGGCTCCGTTCTTGAAAGCCTATGCGAAGGACTGTGGCATTAACCTTTTCTATGATGGTGTGGCTCCTGACTTTCATGAAGAGTACGCCAATCGTTACTTGTCGGCACAAAAAGTGATTCAGAATGCGTCTATGTCCGGCGACTGCACTGTAATTTTGAAGCTGATCCCTTCCGAGAAGTACATTAAAACCATGTTGAATCGATTTGAAGGTATGGAAGGCATGGAGCAGTACGCGTCGTCACCGGTTATCTCTTTTTCGGGCTCACGCGTAAAAGATGAAAGCACACGTCGTACTCGTAATATGAAGAAGCAGGGTACTGCACACAAGACCATCGATGCACTCAAGGCGGAGCTGGTGGACCAAAGTGACGTCAGTAAATTCCAACTGTACCAGTACGCTCCTATCCGAGATTGGTTAACGGATGAAGTCTTCACGGCCTTAGAGTTAGCCGGAAAGAAGCCTTTGACGAAGAACCTCCCTGGTATTCAAAATGCTATTCCAGCATTCATGTCCGACTTTGCTTTGTTGTTGGCCATCTATGGAAATGCCGCGCAAGAAGCATGTGAGATTTCAGTCGGACAAAAACATGGTGCTGGGTGTTCAGGTAAAGCTCGATATGGGTGCTTGATCTGTACTCAAGTTGGCACCATTGATAAAACACAAACCAGTTTAGCTAAACAAGACCGATGGAACATCCTCGGTCAAGAGGAAGCTTTGCGTTTACGTGATTACATGTTCCGCCTGTCTGCGAACATGAGAGCTCGTGCTTTGCATGCCAAAGGGTACGACAGTGTTGGTTTTGGCAGAATTGCACTTCAACCTAATGTGTTGAAACCTCGCTACTTGGAGAAGTTAGTCAGACTTTTTGCTCAGTTATCGATTCTTTCAGAAAACAGGGCTGCAGAGTTCCGTCAACTTATTGCCGAAGGCAAAGAGGATACACATCCCGGCATTGTAGAGATCCAAAATGATGTGACGTTGAATGCGAAAGCGAGACGTGGTTATTTGGCTATGTATAAAGCTCAAGCGGTGAATCCACAAATCAAACTATTCTCTGAACGTCACGCAGTGTACCTAAGCTATCGCTGGGGCATTGACGGTATAGCAAGCCTTCCGTTTAGACCACTTGCTATCTGGCGTGATCTTCACTTAAGACCTGAGTCATGGATTCCGTTTCCGAAAACCAATGCAGAGTGGGAAGCGGAAACGGGGAAGACCATCAAGTTAGTTGACCCGCAATATCCTCTCCCTGAAGCAGTAATGATGCCTGTGTTCAAAAAAGAGGAACCGAACCATTATGTGGCCAACCACCGTGCGCTGCTGTCGTATTGGCGACGCCCGATTGATACCTCGGATATCACTAACGAAGCAGGCTTCAACAATTGCACGCTTGAGCGTTATCCCCAACACAATACGCCAGTCAAAGTGGAAATGTCGGTTTCACATTCATTCAATGACACGCAAGTTGACGATGGCCAGTATCAGCTGAGTGCAAACATCAAAGGTGAAGTGCATCTGGTCGATATCGGGTCTGTTACCTTTGGTACGCCCGAAATGGGGAAGGTACGCATTGACGGAAAATTGGTATCGAAGTCTTTTGAGTCAGAGTATCTATCTACCACGTTCACTGAGTTGGCCACTAATCGCATCAACAATGTAATGGAAGCGATCTCCGATAAATTAGTTCAACGTGAGTTCGTAAGCTTACAATCTGCCCAGCAATTCGTGAACAAAGCCCTCGCTACTGAGTTTCCTTCAAAGAAACCGACTTTACTTACTCATTCTATCCCGTATTTAAAAAGTGCGGTGCTAGGTGTGGCGTATAACGAGAAACCGAGAAAGGTGTCAGCAAAAGCCCATTTCACAAAGCGAGTAGTACGAACTCAAAATGGTAAGCTTACGAAATCGAATACCCGCGTTAAATTCTATCCATTGTCAGTAGATTCGCGCTTACATCTTGCCCATGCCAATAAGTTAAATGGCCTTAATGTTGACTTTGGGTATGCATATGAAAAAGAAGTTAGCGTGCAAACTGAGCTCATTAACTGCCATGGAGAGCTGGTGGATGGTGCAAAAATCGCCGTCACCGAACAGTCCATAGAGATGTTTAAGAGACTGGGTGGCTTTGAACGTGCATTGGATGTACATGATTCACATTTAGCTCGTGCGCTCCGTCATCGTGGCCCAGTAAGAAAGTTTATATCAACGTGTCCAGCTGAAATGTTGAATACGATGGGGGGCGTGGTCGTGTCACCTTCATATATCGCTAAGTACCGTGAACTTCTCAAGCGTACTCAATTGTTCGCAGAACTCGGCGCTTTGGACTATCAATCAATGTCTGTTGAGGAAATCCAAAAACAGCCTTGGGCTATTACCATGAAGCAACACAGGATGGATAAAGTGGGTGTACTTCGTGTTGTGCGTGAACTAAGAAATAAGCAAAGGAAGCAGGTAAAGGCGGCTTTGCATGCGGGAACGCCACATCAAGAGTCACTGCTTCAGGTTCAACAGTTGTTTAATCTTGCTCACCAATATGTGGAAGAAGGGTTTGATACGTTATCTACATCGATATTTAACGTCCAGTTTAATACTCACGAGATTAGTCACACTCAAAGGGCAGCGGCATACAAAGCATGGTTACTGCTCAATCAAGATGCGCTGTCTTCATTTAATGAATTGCAACGCATGGCGCTGACCCCATCGCAAAGAAACCAAATTTCACTGGATGCGTCTTCTTTATCCCACCTTGCTCGTGTTACTGAAAAAGCCATGAGCGATCTCAGCACTACGGCTACAGCTGCTATTCAAAAGTGGAGCCCTATGGTTCAGGCTGTTCAGTCAATACGTGAGCAAATTGAACTCGCAGAGAAATCAGGTCAAGATGAAGCACAAATTCGCGATCATCAAATTGGCTTGTATAAGTTAGCTATTGAGCAATATCACCCACAGACAGCTGGTGCATTGTTTGAACCGTCTGCGTCTCACCTACGACCTAATCTGACGAATTTCAAGTTGATGCTGGATAAGCAGCTTGAGAGAATGAGCAAGGCAATCGAGTGGTTTACTGACTTAGCAAAAGGCATTTCAGCTGAAGGGTCGACATTGAAGAGCAAAGCAGTAGCAAAAGTCGATCTCTCAACGCGTCTTAGTTACTGTGCTAATTTACCAAACACTTCACAGAAGGTGCCTGTTCCGGCGTCACTAGAACTGCCAGTAATCGTGCATGAGGACTTAATATTGGAAAGTAAGTCGGAGTCAAAGCAAAAGACTAAAAAGACCGCAAAGAGAACGAACACGTTAGAAAGCATGCTTGCATATCAAGCTAAACAAGAGGACTTCGAACATGTCTAACTATCAAATGGAAAACGACATCGCCTTAGTTGCGAATGTCTGCCATGTATCGATTACTCGTCTGAAAAATTGGTGCAAGACTTCACCTGAAAAAGCCATGCTGTTTGATACAGCGTGTACAGCTATTGAGTTACAACCGGAGACATATAAAGCGGTTCTGCAAAACGCGGTGAGTCTATCAATATCGAACCACCATGAGACTCATAGCCTTTTAGGGATACCATACAAGGTTGAGCGTCTGAGTGGGTTTGCTGTGCCTGTTAATACGCTAAGACGTTGGATGAGTGACAATCCGCATACATATATAGCCGCAGTTATCGGCATGCAGCAATTGATAATCCGCCAGCATTGCGATGCTTCTGTCTCCAAAAAGCTGTACCAAAAAATCGGTTTATGCTACTCAGAACAGTGCAGCCTCTTCGTGGCCAATGCTGACGCGGTTGGTAAACTCATTAAAGGACTAAAACTATAACGTCAACTGGCTTTATCGGTTTAGCTAACTATTTAAAGGCGAGGGTCCATCATTATCTTGGCAAGGTTTTTTGGCCACCAGCCACCAATCGAATTTACAAAACCCTCCCAGAAAACCAGAGACATTGTGGATACTTAACGTTAATATGTGATATAAATCACACTTATCGTATAATCTTAGACTTGTTTTAAGACGATATCCCTTTGATTTTCCCTAAACTATACCTAGAACCGCTCTGAATCGCTTTCTAACGTACAACGATGGTTCGGGTTAATTCCGCGATGCCATTACTGCTACTGTTGCACTAAACGCTACCTGCGCAACATATGGGCATGAGTGGTGTGATATTAATCATTATGGGCTGATTGTTAGCAATATTGAATGGTTGTAATCTGGCCTTGGACATGGATAATTCCCGTCCCGTGAAATGAGCTAGGTTTATCACCTCTCTATAATTACTCCTATAATGTTTTTGAGGTCACAATGAAGAAGAGGCTAATTATGAGTGCAAGTATTCTTGCTGCGCTCGGTGGCAATGCCAGTGCGTCAATGGGCGATACTGTTGCTAAAGCTATGGATCTTCGTCTAGAGACAATTGAGTGTAAAGATGACCAACGCCAAGTTTCGGCTGAAAGCTTAGAAATGGCTGTGTCTATTATTGCAAAACTCAACACTCAAACTAAACAGCTTAGAGAAGTTTACAGTGAGATTGAGCAATCAGATGTACCTGAGAGCTATTTTGATAAAGTAACTATCGATGAGCTGGTGGTCGCAGACGGTTATATCCGTGGTTTTGAGATGATTCTTAAAGCGCAACACGAAAGCCTAAGTCGTCGTGCAACGGCATATGAGCAACCAGCGGTTGAAACAGCAAAACAAATTCGTAAGGCTACAGCGAAGCTACGCCGTGCCGTTGGTGATTTAATGTCGATCGAACGCCAACTCCAAGTGGCTTCGATTGGTAAATATGAGACTAGCTTTGAGATGACTTCTGATAAAGTTGCAAAACTCAAAGCGGCGACACAAGCGACTGTCTCTAATTATCACTAGGGGAACGCATGAAAAACGTCACCCCATCCCCTCGATTTGAACAAGAAATCAAAGCACAAGGTTTCAATGACGTTGAAGCTTTGTGCAAAGATATCGCCCTTCACTTAAGTTACGACGATGATCTATCGGTTCAATATCTTGGCCGTGTTGCAAGTCTAGCCTATCCGACAGACGCTGAAGATGCAGGGTTGGGGCATATCCACTTGTGGGACCCGAGCAGTCCATGGTTTGACAGCGCCAAACAAGGCAAATGGAATCGAGCACGACGTCAATTCGATAGAACGAGTGACACTTGCATTGTGTATTCTAGTCATTGGGAAAATGAAGACGAAATCCTTTTACTTGGTGTAGCAAATCCTTGCCACACAGATAAGGCGAAAGGTAAATTCTCAAAGCTTTTTGATAACAATTTCATGGAATATTTTCTAGAGGAAGGGTTGAAGTTCAACGACCTGTAATCCCCCTGCCAGCTCAACATCAGCTGGCATTCATTCTATTTGGTATACCACCAATCCTTCGTGTTCATTGAACAACAAAGAGCGCCCCCTTGTTAGTTATACTTCGATTTTCAATTGTTTGTTGCGGTTCCTAGCTTTGAAATTAACCGTTTCAGAGATTTCAATAACGACCTCATCACAACGTTCATTGTGAAGTCTTGCTGGTGGAAATTTGATGGGCTTTCCTATGTTCTCAAGATACTGAAATGTATCATTTTTTATCTCAATCGCCTGTTCTGCAATAGAAGGTGAATGAACCACACCGTTACGTAGAATTTCTTCCGTTTCGCAAACCCCCAAATCAAAAGCCTCTATCAACATGCTTGCTGTTTCCCATGTTATTTCTCCGACTTCTGCCGCAGCAATCCAAGTCGAGTGATATCGAAGTATAGTTTTTTTCATATTGAGTAAAGTACTTGGTCAATCTTCCATACTGACAACGATGGAGATGGAATATATTCCTGTAGTACTGTCTGTCATTGTCGGAATTAATGTCTTTATGTTTATCCTAAAGTTTGAGCGTAAGCCTATAGACTCACAAACTACTGGGTCAAAGCCCGTTACCAGTACGACGACTGACACTGACTGATCTCGAAGCCCATCCGATTAAGTTAAACGTACAATACACCTTCTCTACCTCGAAAATGAATGGCGAGACTGACGGCGTTGGTCTTTCTTGTCATTCATTTAACCAAGCCTAGCGCGGTAGCCAATCTTCTCCCTTTACCTTCAGTTACGTAAAACAATCACTGAAAATCATGCCATTAATTGGAATTTCTATGTACCACAGAAGATAACATCGGTGAGATGGCCGATGCCTTTGTTTCGACCATAGACCGCATGGCTGACTTTGAAAGGTACAGAGAAAATGAAGACCACACTAAAGCTCTCCTTAATGACAATGATTTTAGGGCTAACGAATGTTCCAATCGCTTCGGCTGCGCTAGAACAAGTTTCATTTACCGATACGAGTGGCAACCCTAAAAGCGTCGATGGCCGTGAATTGAACATGGTCAACATAAGAGACACGCTGACCCTTAAGATTTCATCTGGTTTGGATAGAAAAATTCAGGTTCGACTGCAACATGGTTCAGGTCTAGTTGAAAGTCAGTTGACCGCTGTCATAAATATCCATGATCGACTGAACATAGACGGCAAGGATTTCTACGGTAAGGAAGTGGTTCTCAGCAAGGTGCCTCAAAACGAAGGGGAGTACACCGTTGTTGTGGAATACCTAGATTTATCCAATGCAGTCGTCTCAACGGAATCTTATACATTTGTGCAAGACACGATTAAGCCGGTGATCAGTGGGCAGTTCGTTCACATTCTCAATGCATATTATGGTCACATCGATAATTTTGGGAACACAGGGACAACGAAGCAGCTTGAAGTGAGTGACATTAGTGACAACAACGGCATCTCACGAGCCAGATATTGGGTTAAGCAACCAGATGGTTCCAAGAAATACAAAGACGTTGAATATAATCTAGAAAGAAAAACCGTGATTGTGGCGGGGTCTATCGCGGCCACCACTGGTGCGGGACTTGTCCCTGCGCCCGGATATTACCAATTTGGAATCGATGTTTATGATACATCAGGTAATGTAAGTACCCTTGCTCGATCGTCACATATGGACTTTACTTGCCCAGCCACCAGCTCCAATAAGATTGAAGTACGTAACGCGCAATCTGGCGTTTGGGAATCGTACTACTCAGGTATGACGATATACAGCAACCCAGTCTCGATTAGATATGGCCGCTTACTCTCACAATTTGCTACTAATGACTCCCCTTATGGTTGGAAGAAACTCAATCATATGGTCAGCAACACAGACTCTACGTATGCGTATTACCAGCCGACCATTAACTACCCTCAAATGTACAGCTACTTCCATTTTTATACGGAATCGGGTCATTACTGTTCGACTTATCGATATCGTGATTTGAATTTCAACCTCGCTGCGGGGGTTGATATGGCACCGAAATTTACGGGGGTGTGGCACAAAACCAATTTATCAAGTGAGTGGATCACCAATGACAGACCGAAAACGAATGTTCCCTATACAATCAATGCCGTGCGAGTATTCGTTGAGCCACGTAGTTATCGACAAAAGCTCACCATAACCGCTGGCGGCTCATGCTACGTGAACCCCGGCGCGACATCATGCGATATCAGTACGAACTATATTTACGCCACAGGGCGCGGTTATATCCCATATTCTATCTATACCGCTAAAGAAGACGGCTCGATGAACATTCACGGCGGTTACTTATATACATATTGGGATTTCAATCCAATCGCCATTCGCTCTATTCATTATGACGGAGCCGCACAAAACATTACGATGCAAACGTATGATGCCGATACTGTTTTTGATTGGCGGTCTTCCATGTGGCGATATAGCTCCATTTCGGCAACGGCCAACATTGGAGCCGGTCCACAAGACATCCCTGTCTCTCATACAAATCAGATCGACTTGCAGACATACGATTTCAGCTTCGATGTGTCTGCTCTAGATGTTGAAATGAATGTGCCTTTTGTATTTAAAGTCATTGACTCGTATGGCAACGAAACCAACCGCGTTGAAACGTTCACGATTGATACTGTGAAGCCCAAGATACAGGTTATGTATTCAGGCGAAGCATTACCCGAGGTGTTGAGTGATATACGTGATCTTGAAATCCATTTGGAAGATTTCAGTGAGGCTGTGCCGACTAGTGTGCAACTGTTGGGATCTGATGCTGAAGAGAATGTCTATCTGGCGGTGCTATCTCATGGTGATGGGCTGTTTCGTGTAGCGAAGCCCAAAATATTCCCCACGCTCAATTATGAGGAAGGAGAAAGGTACAAGCTAATTATTACCGCTGAAGATGAGCAGAAGAACGTACAAAACAAAGAAATATCCTTTGGATATGAGCCAGATAACCTGATTGTTGTTGAGGCACAACCTTACGTACCTGCAAACCAAGCTTTGTATGATGTTTCATCAAATGCACTGGCTCGAATTTACACCGAAGATCCGCTCATAATTGAAGGTGGGCAACGTGCAACTGGTCCACAAACAGCGGAAATCAGTAACCGTAAGGATTCGGACTTCGCTATCTCGATTGTGGCGGATACGGGTATTGTGAATGTGTTACCAGGCGAAACCAAAGCGGTGATGGTAGATCTTGGGCCTGCAGGTGACCTCTTGGAAGTTGAAGTGTTTCCGTCTGAGCGAATGGAAGGTACGGCTCAATTTATGTTCTCTATACCGTCCCTCAGTACTATTTACTGACGATTAACAGGGCGAAGCGATTAGATATTCTCACGCGCCTTTACCGCCCCTGTTCATGCTTATGTGAACAGGGGCTTCTTCGTAATAACCGTTGATGATTTATGTTTCTGAGATATGCCTAAATGTGGGAGAGTACTAATGTCTCATACCAAGCAGAAATTATCCGAAATCAAAAAAGCGGATATCACTGCTGTAAGGTGAACTATGTAATCTCGCCCTCTTATTTAAAATGTTGTATTCTCACGGCAACTATATGATTTGTATATTAATAAACCTGTCAATAATTGATGGACAACGTTTTGAGGTCTATTCGTGTTATCTATCGCGAACTATAAATTTACAACTGTTGAACCTTTAGGCGAAGGCGGTTTTGGCTTTGTCGAAAAAATCGAGCTTGTCAGAAACTACAAAGAAGGTGAACAACCTAATCAATATGCGCGTAAGGTTTTGGCTCCAAAGAACGATCTTAAAATGTTTAAAGAACGATTTAAGCGTGAGGTTTTCAGTCAGAATAAATGTGAACACAAGTATGTCGTTGATATCTACCTCGCAGATCTAGACTGTGATTCACCTTACTTTATTATGGAACTTGCAGATTGTGACTTGGCGGATCTCATTAAAGCAAATGAACTAAGTGAGCAAGACAAACTCGATGTCATGATTATGACGTGTAAAGGTTTACAACATATTCATAGTAAAGGTTACCTACATAGAGACATCAAGCCATTTAATATTCTGAAGTTTTCACATGATAAGTACATACAATTGAACGGTGAGGTAACACCAGATGTCTTCTATAAGATTTCAGACTTTGGTTTAATTCGAAAAACCGATCCTGACCCAACATCTGAGGTTCTAACTTCTTTCGGAACCATTCTTGGTACTACGAGATACTGTGCTCCAGAATTGATGTACTCAGGCATCTACACGCATCAAACGGATATTTTTGCTTTAGGTAGAGTGTTTGAAGAGTTGGACGTTCAAGATAAACATTTGCAGAAAATAATTGCAAAATGTGCTGATTTCCAAGCACGCACTCGATATACGAATATTGATCTCGTTTTGGAAGATATAACCAACGTTGTTGAGGTTGTCGAATAATGCTAAAGCTAAAGGAATGTAGTAGTTTCACTCATGCTAAATCTGATAAAAGAGTAAACCAAGATTCGATCCTTACCCCCACTAGGTGTGATGATGGTTTTCTTTTTGCAGTGGCCGATGGAGTTGGTTCTTACAAGGGCTCTGATTTAGCTTCAATGGCTGCTGTTGAGTATTTAGAGAAGTCTCATCTGTCCAAGGCTCGTTTACTTTCTCCAGATTTATTCGAAGGTATCTTAACGAACGTTAAAGTGCTGTCTAACTATGACCCTGAATATGAAGTGGCTTCAACAACACTCACTTATGCATACGTAAATTCAACCGAAATAATAATTGGTCATATTGGCGATTGTCGAGCTTACGTAAAGCAAGGAAACAAGTTGGTCCAACTAACTAAAGATCATACTCAGCATCAAATGTTGATCGATCAGAAGTTATATACGAAGGCCCAATTGAAAAACGCAACAGGGAAAAACCTAATCACAACAGCTATATCTCAAGTTGTACCAATGAAACCTGAGTTTTTCAGCTTTAAAGTTTCTGATTACGTTGATGACCTACAGAATTTAACTATTTATCTGATGAGTGATGGCGCACATGCGTACTGGGAGGAAAACCCTAGATTCTCACCGAACACCATGAAAAATGTCACAAAATTATCTAACAGCTTATTACGTCGTATTGAACGGAAAGGCGCAAAAGACGATTATACGCTCGTTGCATGTACATTTTCTGTTTAGTTAAACAATTAAAGGAGCGTCAAGCTCCTTTTTTATTACGAACGTACTGCTCTGGACGCACCAGTACCTCAATCGATATACGCTGAACTGAGTTGCGGCAAATTAAACAGAAAATCGGCTTGTCCATTGTTGTTATCTGAAACCGGATAGACTTCGACATATAGGGGGTCACCATTGCCTAAGTCGATTACGATGTCCTTCGTTTCTCCCGGAGTGACTTCAACCCAACCGTTTTTAGTTTGAATTCGAATAGGGAAGTCCGAGGAGGCATTGTTGGTGATTTCACCCTGCTGGTCACCCGTGGCCAACATACTGTTTTCGAGTGTGAGTGCTCGCTCTGTCAGGATGATCGCCATTGGTTTACCATTTGATAAATACAGCGGTGTATTACTTTGCGACGCTAAATAGTCAATGGTGTCCATGACAATCAAGTTTTCGGGCTTGTAACTGAAACTTCTGAGTATTGAGTTGGTATTACTAAATTCGTCTGCAGCAACGACCGATAACGAATAGATTTCATTTTCATCAAGCGTGGGGAAGAGTTTAGGTAATTCGAGTTGATAGGTTTGGCTGTTTACTGTTTCTTCAATAAGTGAGTATCCAAGCTGATAGTCAATGTCATAACGAGAACCACGTAATGAGACAGTAATGTCATTGATGCTAGAGCTGTCAGAAACGGTAAAGGTCACTTTTCTCAAATCGGTCACCTGATCTGATAAAGTGCTTCCATCATAACCCATGAGTATCGATGGAGCGGTCTTGTCACTGACGTAAGTGACGGCATGTTTACGAGTGTCTGGACCGTGGCGCTCTCTTGCATAGACGTAGACTTCATGAGTCCCCTCTGGTAGCTCGGTTAGATTATATTGGCCTTCAAAAGTCGTGCTGTTGACCGTTGAGTTAAATCGCGAGACATTGAGCTTGTTTCCATCGGCATCTTGCAGTTCATATCTATCCATGTAAATCCTATTTTGGTAGCACGTATGGCATGTAAGCTCGACGCGAACCGATAAGACCTTGGTATCTTCATTAAATGAGGTTTCCTCTACAGATGGATAGTACCTATCATTGTATGATCCAACGGGGTACGTAGGGTTACTCGATAAAGTCTGGTCTTCACTACGTACAGTGAAGCTACTGTGATAATAAGCCGATCCACCAGCTGTCATTGTCCAAGGTGAGCTTAGGATAACATCACATACATCTTGCCCTGTCGGAACCGAACATGAATGCCCTGCGTGATAGGCAATTTGAGGATAACTTCTAGCATTTACAAAAAGTCGTATGCGTTCGATCTGTACTGGCAGTTCATCATTGTACACACGTCGACTCCATGACCCCCAATCTTGTGTATCCGAATAATAGTATTGCCCATATCTCGGGACAGGAGTTTGTCGGGCGCTATCTGAGAGTGTTACACTATAAAGACTTGGCCCAGTCACATTCCGGTAATGCGCTTGGTTTCGCCATGATATACCGATGGCTCCAGCGGGTGAGGTATCGACAAAATATATAAACCCGTCACCTCTGTCTGTGTATACGGCGTTAGCTCCAGAAGCCCAGATTCCCCCCGCATTGTCGAAGCTCCCAGAATCATCGCGAAAATTCCAATCTGCTACACGGTATAAGACCGTTACGGGATTGGTATCTACCTCCATGTCGCGCACATAAGGTTGAAACCCGGTTAATCCGCCAATTACATTGCTACTCCCTGGAACCAAGACACCAACAGCCTCTAGTGTGTCCGTTCGTAACGAGTCCCAATACACATCTTGATAGGCGGTATAGGTGACATTACCGGCCTTGTCCGAAATCTTTGTTCGCGTTTGGAATCGATCAATCGCATTACCAACTGGGAATAGAGTAGAGTTCGCTGAAAGGTTTATTTCAGCAGATAGTTTTGACTCAGTGTAGGCAAGGCTCTTCGATTTATATGGAATACGATTGTCTTCGGCGTCGAAGGTGAAGGTTTCCATCTCAATGTTATCAATGCCCGATGTATCGGAGACATTTTTGACTTCAACGATGGTTGAGGTATAGGAACCCATTTGAGCTGATAAATACCAGCTTCCGGCAGGCAGCATTGAGTTTACATAGCCGCCATACATGTATTTTACTGACATATCATCAGAGGCTGGTGGCGTGACATCCCTAATGATGTTCGTGGTTTCTGAATTAACCACCTCTCCATCTAGTGACAGCGTTTGCGCCTGAACGGTAAAACTGCCTTCTGAGGGAATAGAAACGTTAAGTAATGAACCGAAATACTCACTATTGAATGGAGACTGTGAATCATTGACCGTGATCACGTTACCCGTGCTGTTGGTCACAGCAACGCCGTTCTGAAGAATATTGACTCGGATGCGACGATCTAATCCCGCACTAACATGAACCCCTAATTGGCCGACGTTATTAATTAACGTGGATTCGGCAGTGTTCGTTTTTACAAGCTTGGATATGCCGAGTGTATCGGTGAACTCGAACCCCTCGATTGCTGAATGCGCTAACCCAGAAGCGGTAAGACAAATTGAAAGAAAACATAATCGAAATTTCATACTTGACCTATTTAAATCAAAGTGAATTAGATTGATGTTATCAAGAGTGACTTAACAGGAATTCAAATAAAGGAAGAAATTACGGTGATTGATTGACGATGGTGCTTTAAAAAAAAGAAAAGGGCTCGTAATGAGCCCATTCTCGCTCTTGAAACCCCTTCCAAGAGACTTGTGCTCGCAAGACCTCTCCTGCAAGACTTCAATCCGAGGATTGACCTTCTGGAACCCCTTCCAGTCGGATTTGTATGGAGGAACTAAGAATAAACTTATGTCATTCACTCGTTCAAAATTAGTATACACCAGAAAGATTAAATGTTTAGAAAAACAAACCTACTTAAAAAGTCAAAATCGCGTCGTTATTTGAAATAAAGTGTGGATCGCCCAATTAGAATGACTCTGTAACTTTACTCAAAGGACGATCCAATGAACCAATCTCCCCATCTATTCAGTTGTCTTATTGCGAGCGTCTTCGTTATTACTGGTTGTTCAAGTGAACCCGAAGATGCTGCGTATTGTCCCCCCGTAAATACTAACCACAGTCCATCTCACAAAGTTGATGGTGCCAGTGAGTATTTCAAAGCGGCGACGCCAGTGTCATTGAATGAATTTAACCTTAAGTCATACGAAGCTCCGATCATTGATGGTGAAATCCACTTGACTGATCCCAAACGCATATCGAGTCGGTACGTCTTAATGAATTTGAATCATGGGAAGGAGTCACTGTATGTCATAAGGCATGCGGCGATGGACTATTCAAGGTTAAGTGGATACGACTACGCGTTCTTAGCGGAGCATAAAGAGCATGCAACCGTAGTAACAAGTGGTGAGAAGGTGACGGTCGTTGCGTCTTCTGGGAAACCGAACTCATTCAACTACATTGAAGCGCCAATTTATAAAGAGGGATATGAGGGGCGGGTCGAATGGAAGACACAAGAGTACCTATATGGGTTGGCCACTCAATTTGATGAACTCTATATCGACACAGCGATTTCTATTGATAACAAGCCTTATGTTCTGGGTTTCGCCAAAACAAAGACAACCACAGGTGAACGGGTGGGCGTCGTTTTGTTCGACTTGAGCGATAAGGGTTCTTATAAGTACACAAGGGTTATTGAATATAAAGGTGAGAAAACGCTGACCGGCAATGCGATGTATGTGTATCAGCACGACAACGTTGTCATGGTCAGCGTGTTTGATAAAACGTTTAAGGTCGCCCATCCAAAATCATGATCCTGGTTCGTTTCCGATAGTTAACTAGCACTCTCCCCTGAAGCTCCGCGAGGAGCTTTTGTGCATAATTACCGTTGATTTTATACCTTGTCTTTAATCTCCAGTGTCTGTTGCGATATGTACATTCCGCACATACTGGAAATTGAGTTCAGTACTGTATTGGAATCCACTCCCGGAAAGTTTCTGCAGTAGACCTCTAGGGCCATTAATCCAATATGCATACTTTGTGGAAGGCTTACTGGTACGGGTCTGACCGATTTGTCCTTCTGACCTACTTGGAAAAAGACTTTCGTACCTTGGTGTTCTACGCCAAAGAATTTCGATGATTTCTCACCGCCGACACCATGATTGCTGAAACTTATCTTTTGGTAATAACCCAAACATACACCAATGAACAATGGCAGTTCGATGTCTGTGAGTTGAATCGCGACCTTATCTTTCCAGTTGTATGAGCGATCAGTTGAGTTATTACTAAGGGCAGCTTCTAAACGAATGGTATAGAAAATATTTTGCTCGCCATTTTCATCAACAATACCCTGTTGGCTCGACTTCAGCTTTTCGTCCGGCTTCACTTCTAACGCTGCTTTACCGCCATGAACTTTGTAACCATGTGCTCGGATCTGGCGCAGCGAATTCGAATCAGGCGCAGGGTTATTTGCTTTGAATGGATTGTGTTTGTTTCCTTCCTGTTGCGGGTTATTTGCTGGTGGTACAGATCGCGCTAACGCTTGGTTGTTCTGAGGTTGGTTCTGAGGTTGGTTCTGAGGTTGGTTTTGGCTTGGTCCGTTTGCAGGCATCGAATGTACGTTAGCAGTCGATGGACCATTGTTATTTTGAGGCTTCTGAATTGGACGATTGTTTGGTGAAAATGTTGACGTGTTCATAAAAGGAATCCCTGCATGACATTTAACAGGGTTATACAACTTCGCACTCGCTATTTAGATTTTGGCGAGCTTTGTTCGATGTGTGTTTCGATATCCGATAGCAATTGTTTCGTATGGACGCACAAGCGGTAGTAAACGGTGGGGGACTCATCAGCATAGGGGCTTAAAAACGTATCTGCTGAGTATCCGGTATTTTGATAGTAAGCACTACGTATGCCTTCAGTCAGAATGCGCAGAGGGATGACAGGGTAAGGGTCAATCAATGTTTGGTTGGCTTCTAATGACGACTGTAGAGCGAGTTCAGATTGCAACAGTGCTTGCTTTAATACGGCTGTTAAGTCGACCAGAGCGTTATGGGTTAAGGTTGAGTCAATCAACGTTAAAGAGTTTGTGTTTTTCATACCATCGAGTGTCTTTGATGCGTTCGATTTCATATATTAGCATTTCTTGATGTGTTGTACTTATCATTCCCAATTTTTTTAAAAGCACAGCAAATAGATCAAATAGTCATCAATATTTGGCTGCCTATTTGGATTTTATGACTAAATAAAGTGTGAAGATTACGTATATCCAGTTTATCAATGTTTCGATAATGGCGGCGTATGAACATTACACAGTACACATATATCAAAATATTCGGCACGCTCGTTGGCTTAGTGTTGGCCGTATTGTTACTTAGTGGTCGGTATCAGATTTCATTGGTCCCAACAGCATTGGGTTGTTTACCTATCAAGGCCGCTGTCATCGACTCTAAGAATCATTTCCCCAAGCGTGGGCAACTCATGTCCTTCCTGTCGCTTAACGCACAACCTTATTTCGCACATGGCACCAATTTCTTGAAAATAGCAGCTGGTGTTGCTGGCGATACCGTGACCTTTGACTTGGATGGAGTCACCGTGACCACCAAAGATGGGGAGGTCATTCGTTATGCGGCTGATGCTCGTCGAATGATTAATTATGCCCAAATCGACTTCGATACCCTCAATAAAACTTTCGTTGTCCCTGAAGGTCAATATTTCGCTCTTGGCACGCTACCTACCTCTTTTGATTCAAGATACTGGGGTTTAGTTGAACACTCTCAAATTATCGGAGTTGGCTATGCATTTCTCTAAGGCACACAACGTCTTGTTACTAACTTCATTCATTGCGACTTACGCGTTGGCTAACGGACAACTCACTCAAGAAGATCTGGACAATGTACAACGAAGTAACGACATCATATCCAACGCCCATGAAGTTGAAGGTACTCAAGCAGTTTTAGATGCAAGTAACTTGAACCCTAAAATGATGAAAGAACTGAAACAAATGGCGGATCACGCCAAGTTGTTGAACAGTACTATTTCTGACCAATCGGACTCTCTTATCGAATATCGCAAGGACGATACGCCAGATATCAATTTCAGAGCCCTTCAAGATGTTATCGATGATAACCAAACTCAGTATCAAGCCAATTCCATTGTCAATGAAGGACAACCAAAACCCTTAGCATTCGATCCCTCCACATTGACAATTGATAATCTCGATTCGATAAGCATTGAGCAGCCTAACCCTTCGTCTCCAAGTCAAAAAGTAGACAACAAATACGACGATGAAGAAGCGAACACTGTTTTTTGGATATTCGTGTCGAGTTCAATGCCTGATCACCAAATGAAAGAGGTGCTAGAGCTCGCTGCAGAGTGGGGAGGCCGTGTTGTGTTTAACGGCTTACGACCTGGCGACGTGGGCGTACCAGATATGATTAAAGGTTTGTGGCAATTAAAGGTCAAACTGGCTAATGCTCAAGATGACATACGCACGCATGCCGAGAACCCAGACAAACTGAAACGAATCAATAAAGCCGCTGTTTACATGGATCCAATGGCATTCGAGCGTTTCAACATTGAACAAGTTCCAACGATGGTTTATGAGCGCAAATTATCCGATAACACAAAACTCGTCGGGAAAGTGAAAGGTCTAATCAGCGCAAGCTACTTACAGAACGAGACGGAAAGCGCGGCAGCAAACCCTGATTATGACGGCTCCGAGGTATTCCTTGGTGAAATGGGGTCCATATTTCCTATCGCAGAAAAAAGCTTCATTGAAGAGTCAAAAAATAGAATGAGGGCCGTGGATTGGGAAACGGAACAAAAACAAGCAATAGCACGCCATTGGCATAACCGCAGTTTTCATACTCTTCCACCAGCCGCGAAAGACCGTGAGTTCGACTTTGACCCAACAGTAATAGCCACTGCTGATGTGAAAGCGGTGAATGGTCTTATTCTGGCCAAGAAAGGAGAGTTAATAAATCCCCTCAGGCCGCTTAAAAACCACGACATAGTACCTGCACATTTAACCATGTTTATCTTTGATGCGACCGACGAACAGGAAGTGGAGTTTGTAAAGTACATGTCTCTCAATGAATCTCGCGGGAAAGTGAAACTCATTTCTACACGTATCGACAAGGATAGGGGGTTTGACCACATATCTGAGTTAAATAAGAAGTTCACCTATGACGTGACCATCCTGACTAAAGAAGTCATCGATCGATTTGATTTGGAAGTGACCCCGACTCGGTTAATTAGTACCGATGAGGGTATGTTCCAGATAAATGAGTATTCAGCGCAAACAGTCACTCAGGTCAACCTACAAGTAGCTGACGGTGGCCAACCTACACCGTTCAATCAATCCAAAACAAACTAGTTAAGGAAAACACAACATGATTAAGAATCTCGTACTTATTGGTTTCGGCGTCGCTCTCGGTGTGTGGTTGGCTGATACACAGCCCAATCTAGCCAACTCTGTGAGGGACATTACTGAATCAAGCATTGATGCTGCAGATCAGCTAATGAAAGATAACCCAAACTTCTCGAATTCCGTGAACAACATTAAAGAACAAGGTATTGACGCTGCTGGTGTTGTGATAGAGCAAGTGAATAAGAACTAAAGGGAGGAACATATGATTAGGTTCTTTTTGATTGGTTTGATGTCCACAATGATAAGCATGGCGAGCTTATATTCTGTGGCTGCGGATAACGACAAAGCAGGCGACTTATGTCCCGATGCCAACATCTTGAGTACAGTCATCGACGGTATGTGTTGGAGCTGTTTACTTCCAATTCGACTAGCCGGTATTGGTGGGGACGCGCCTAAAGGTGCCGCTTCGAGCAAGCCTTTTTGCATGTGTGCTGATGAGCTAGGTGTCCCTGAATGGGGTATACCGCTCGGATTCTTCCAACCATCAAGGATCGTATCTTTTTCACCAACGCCATACTGCATGCCTTCATTCGGTGTTCGTTTGGCAGACGATAGTACCCGTGCTGGACAAGGCCGAACAGAAACAGCGATTGACGATACAGAAACTTCTTTTTTTCACTATAAATATTGGGTTTACCCAGTAATGCAAATGATTGAAATGTTTGCCAATGCGGATTGTACCTATGATGGGGCGACAACATTGGATTTGGCGTACTTTTCCGAAGCCGACCCGTTGTATCAAGATGATTTGTTGGCGTTCGTGATGTTTCCGGAAACCGTTATCTTTTCGAACCCAATAGCGACGTCTATCTGTACAGCCGATTGCGCTCAAATACTGGCTGGTGGAGAGGTGGTTGAAAACTATTTTTGTGCTGGGTGTTCAGGGAACCTTTACCCAATGACTGGTAATAATCAGTACAGTGACGATCCGGTACGTGGCACTTCGTTGTTAACCACGCGTTTGATGGCCACTCTACACCGACGTGGGCAAGCACAGCTGACAATGGGTAATCATATGATTCAAGACAGTTGTGAACCGAACTACGCGCCAATGTTGCCAAAAACACAATATCGTTCATCCATGCTTTACCCAGTAAGAGAGGCGAGCTCGCAACCTAAAGGTGGGGGAGGATCTTCAATTCCACTATCAACAGGTTGTTGTCATAAACTCGGTGACAGCGTTCTTAAGTGGGGGAACGGGCGATTGGTCCCTGGTCGGGAAGCGTTCGTTTATCTTTTGTATTCTTGGAATGATTGCTGCTTAAGGTAACTTTAGAGAGCCACCCTAACGGGTGGTTTTTTGTATTCGTTTAACAAAAACTCAAAATGCCCTCGCTATTTGAAATTTTTTAAGTGTTACGGGATTAACCTGATCTTGTTTTGAGAAAAAGGCAGGGCGTTATGTTTAATCGAATACTGACTCACTTTAGCTTGTTCGCGTTTCTGGTTCAGATCTTTCATGTTTCTTTTATCGGTGTGCTGTATGCATCTACCTCAACGGTGACCTACGCACAGGATATGTCACTTGATGAGATATACGGAAACTTTCAAACACCTACTTACAGCGGTGGTAATGCTACTGTAGGTGGTAACTCGCTAGGCAACTCAGAATTGTTTGGATTGGATGTTGAGCGTGTTGGATCAGAAGGGCAATTCGACGCTTACCAAGCCTATCAAAATGAAAACAAACTCAGAGATTCAGGGCAAGGTGTCTCTGATAGATTTTCTAGCAACACAGTTGGCAGTGAGTCAGATTATGACGCTAAGGCATACAACACCTTAAAACTGAACTATAACGACAATTACCAAAAGCTAGAGTCCGATGACGCTATCATGGTCGATGCTGACAACATCTTTAAAGACTTAGCCAATAACCTCGAAGATTCAGATTCTGACTTTTATAGTGCCTGTACCACTGAAACAAACACGTATTCAGTAAACAGGGAGTATGTCGGAAAAGTGCAAAATGAATGCATGGAACCCGATCGTTCGAACTTAATGAAGTGTGAACTGACGCGACACACAACTTACCCTTTGAAAAAGCGTTCGGGGAGTGGTGATGTAGAAATTCTGGATTCTCATACCTTCAGGTTGACGGTAGGTGACCCTACAAATAACGGCACAAATGACCACGGAATGGGGTGTTACCACAAAATTAACTTTGTTGAATTTGAACTCGAAGACGATGTGCGTATCAGCTCCGTGACCTTTGAACGCGTGTGGGTGGATGATGTCATTCAGTTTACTCTTAATGACGAAATCGTTTATCAATACGTTCCTACCAAGTCGTATTGGTTTGGCAATAGCGGTTCTACATACCCTGATTATGATGAAAACGGCAATTGGGCGCACCCATATGTAGACGAAACTGGCTTTCCATACCAGCATACCAATTGTGAATTCAGCTCTAGCCGAGTCTTTACAACGAATACCAATATAACAGGCCAATTTGAAGCCGCTCGCGCTTCTAATCGCGGTATTGTCAAATTCAAAATGCGCCTCGGTGTTGGTGGTGGAGGGGAAGGTAAAGCCACCATCCTAGTTCGTACCGTGGATCCAATCGACCCACGAGAATTCATAGAACAATCGCCTGTAGGTTGTGCTGCTGAACTTGGGTGGATTCAAGACCCATCAACGTGTGGTGTGTTCGGTAATGAAGGCGACGAAATATACATTAACCCAGATTGTAGCAACCCTTTGAATCAAAGTGGTGGACAACAAGGCATGATGTGTAGCTATGGTGGTTGGGAGTGCGTCGATACAGAAGCCGCGCATATAGACGATTACGATCCGTTTTTGATTGGCTTGCCGATAAATGTTCCTCGTGCTGGCCAAACGAGCGATGGTAAAGAGTGTCTAAAGGCCAACGCCGTCAACTATGAATGTAACCCCTTACCTGATCAGCAAATTTGTGGCCAACCTTATTGGCCTGAAAGCAATGAGCGGGTTTGTACTTCTTTCACTGAATTTAATGCCAATATTCCGGACCGATGCGAGCCATACAGAAACAGTGCTGATTGTGCGTTAATTGAACAAAATCCAGCCTTTGTTGACCCGATAACGGGTCGAGCCTACGTTCAAGAGTCAGTCTACGAATGTAATACCTACACAAACGGAAACTACTCGTACACGATGGAGGAAGACATCTGCACGGGTGAAATGCAGTGTGTGGGTGGAGATTGCCGCTATTCCGAGCTAGAGATGAATGATGATTTTGCAGAAGCGATGGCAACGTTCAAAATGCTCGAAGACATCAAATCGAACATGGAATGTGAAAATCCAGATGATGTCTCTACCTGCAAAGTTTTCAATGGTGAAGTGTCATATTGCGGTATCGAGCAAACAGGACTTGGCTTCAATTGCTGCACGCTATCCGCAGGCCAAACTAATATCTTCGATTATATCAAAGGGGTCTATCATCACTACGCAATGGAGCAATCATTGGCTGGATTGGCTAGTTCGGGTGCGGGATTCGGTTCGTGGGCGTCGAGTTACCCGACTCCTGTCACCGACACAGTAACTTATGTAACCGATGCCGTGAGCGCTGGATGGGATTTTGCAGTTCGTAATGTCACGGGTGAAGTTGGAGAGGCCGCAGCGGAGGCCGCCACAGAGAGCTTGTTAGACGAAATCAAAGGTGAATTGATGAAAAAGGTCGCGGATTTGATCCCAGATGCAATTCGAGATGCCATCTTTGATACCGTGACTGAGGGGACGGGTTCAACAGCCACTACCACAGTGTCACTCAACCCAGCTGTCTCTGGTGCATTTGCAACAATTATGGCCGTGTATGCCGCGTATCAGCTGATTAAATTGGGCGCAATGATGATTTCGGAGTGCGACGACCTCGAAATGGGCATGGGTATGAAGCTTGACCAACAACAATGTATATATTCCTCTACCAGTTGCCATAAAGATACCCCTTTCGGCTGTCTGATAAAACGGAAGCACTATTGCTGCTACCCAAGTCCATTGGGGCGTATCATCATGGAGCAGGCTGCGCCTCAACTGAATATCAGCCTAGATCCTAGAAATGGACAATGTTCTGGTATGACGCTTGAACAAGTCAGTGAGTTGGATTGGGACGCCATAGATTTAACCGAATGGGAAAACTTGATCATGGCCTCTGGGTTAGCCGTTGAACATGATGACTTAAATATCGATACACTGTCGAGCCAAGCTTGGATGCCGAACAATGATGATGCATTGAATCCTGTGGACCTTAACCAAGCGCGATTCGAGTCAACTGACGCTGATGCAAACTTGAAAGAAACGCATGATGCGGCAATGCCTGGTAACTTAGATTGCTCGGTTTACCCTAGACCACCAGTGTGTGACTCTCCGTTATCGATTTTGGACGACTAGATTTCATTTATAAAGGACAAATGGCATGAATCAACTCACTGAATTACAAGCTGGGTTAGCAGTACTACAAAGTCACTGTACAAGGGGTAAAGTTATCGTGGAGGCGAATACAGGGGGAACGGGTATCAACGTTACCCTTCGTGCGCCAAAGAGTGAACAAAATGGTCTACTTGAGAAATTACGTTCTGTCGCCCCATTCCAAGGCAAAGAACAGCTGATTTCTCTGTGGGTCGATGACCTTAATTTCTATGAGTGCCGCCTAGAGAAGTACATGGCGTATATCACGGATAACTAACCATCAATGATACTGCTGACTTCGAAACATGAAAAAGGGCTTACAATGTAAGCCCTTTGTATTCATATTGACTATTTAGCTGTCTGCTTCTAGTTGCTCAACACGACTGATTTCGTCGTCGCACGAGATAGCGGTTATTTCAACATCTTCATACTTCGAATCCGCGCAGAACGCTTGTGTCAACTTCTTGGGTAAGGACGCCCCCTCTTTAAACTTAAAAACCACTGTCATGAATTGTTCCATATTCGGGCTCCTTACTGCGTAGAAACTTTTGTATGCGAGTTTTTGTTTTTGGCGCGTTCAAGAATCTCAGTGACCGTCGAGTGATACTCCGACAACTTTTGAGTGAACTGCTGTCCATCAACCGGCTTAACGAAATAGTACACCGTGTCATTGTTACGCACTGCATTGATGTTAGGAATGTACTGAGAATCAGCGATATATTCCTTCATCGGTAAACTCATAAAAGTAGCGGTCGGGAGCTTAATAGAAGGGCTGGTGGATAAGCCATTGGCATTTACAAAGCCTGTTGTTTCAGCGTCGCTGTATTGCATGTGTGCTATCAGGCTACTGTAATAAGTAAATCTGACCGCGATGACATTTGTATCTGGGATCTGCTTTTTAAGGTCAGCATCGAACACGTCTGTACTGAAAGGTTCCGAAATAGACCGTACACCGACTCTCGTCCCTAAGAAGGCAGTGTCCACTCCTCTGAAATATATCGCTGCGTGGGAGTCCACGTTTGAATCAAGTGGATACCCTTCAACACAAAGGCTTTCACCACCATTGTATCTTTCATCGTAAAACTTCGAATCTGGCGACAATGGTTTTTTGGTAAAGGATTGAAGTGTGTCGAATGAAGGAACCATTACCTCATCCATTTTAGACATGACAACCTTACACATTTCATACTCGTCTAAGCCACTATAAGTATCAGCATCCAAGTACATAACTAGGTTTCTTCGATCCCAACCGTACTTTTGATCCGCTAGGATGGCCAATCCGAAACCCGTTGCCATAGAGCCCAGTGGTAGCCCTAATAACGTAGACCCCACATAGCCACCGATTCCCACATCCGAAATTGCACCTTTAGGTAAGGTTTGGTCTTCGATGATCGTTCCACTTCCTGCTGAACGGGTAACTTGGAGCGCGATACTTGATGTGCCTAATTCCGGTACTTCGTATTTTGCACTATTGGACGCACATGCATTCAAGAGTAAAGCGGCGGTAATGACTGATGCTGTTTTGAATAGGTCCATAATTCTGTCTTCCTTAGCCAAGTGAAACTGTATGAGTATTTATTAAATCTACTTACATTTATACATCATGAGCCGAAAAATACACAAAACCAGCCAATGAAAACGGGGGGAAATGGGGGGAAGCTTCGGATTATTTTCAAAATTAGTGACGGATGTCGAAACGATGTAACAAAGTGAATTTCCTTCGTTAATTGAACTTTGTAGCTAAATAATCTCCTACTCTGATGTACATATTCAAATCCATGAAGCAGTACGAGTCACGTATATGTTAAATCCAGATCAACATCTTTGCGTTAATGCGGAAGGCCATATCATGGTTGTTGCATTGCCCGGTTCAGGTAAAACTGAAGTGTCAGTGCGTTATGCTGAACGGGTGCTTACCGATTCTGAGCAACACGCAATTGCCATGCTGACGTTCACAGATGCAGCGGCTACCAACTTAAAACGTAGGCTTAAGTCGACAATGCCAAGAAGTCAGACTCTTCGTGTATTTCCAAGTACTTTTCATTCTATGGCTGTGCAGCTTTGGCGTCAGACGAACTCATATAAAACGATTGTTATGGGTGGACACTTAAACATCTATATTGAGCGAGCGATGCGTGCTTGTCATGTGGCGATGAGTTATGAGGAAGCAGAGAAAACGATAAGTACGATCGGACAGTATTTAACTATACCTCGCTCAGAATTCTCATCTATCAAACTGAAACTTTTTGCAGCTTATGAAAGCATCATGCGAAAAGAGGGCAAAGTCGACCTAAATCAGATATCTCGCGACGTTATTCATGGTCTGCGAGATGGAACAATTCGACCACTGTCAGAAACTTTAGGCGTTACTCACATATGTGCTGATGAGTTTCAGGATTCCGACGATCTCCAATATATGTTTCTTTACGAGCACGCTAAACGAGGTTGTTGCATCATGGTTGTTGGAGACGATGACCAATCAATCTATGCCTTTCGAAATGCAAGAGGGGTCGATAACTTCCGTAACATGCAAGCTGATCTAAACGCGAAAGCCTACAGCTTAAAAATTTGTTATCGATGTCCACCAGCAATACTGAATGTGGCCAACAACCTAATTCAACACAATGTAGAACGAATTCCCAAAGAATTAAGGTCACACGTAGAGGAGGGCGGTGTTGTCGATTGTCATGGTTTTAAGGATGAAGACCATCAAGTTGAAAGTGTTGTTGAAGGTATCCTTGCCGCTCAAGGCGGGTGGGCGGTACTGGCTAGAACCAATAAAGAAATCGATACAGTTGAGCTGGAGTTGTCCAAACATAAAGTGAAAGTTAAGCGCCTCGGCGGTAAGAGCTTCTTTGAGTCAGCCGATGTAATTTGTTATATCAAGTTGATGTGGATGCTGACACACCGTAACAGTCGGTATCTACAAGATTTCTTGGCTTACATGCATGAAGATGAGGTGATGATTGATATGGCGAAAAGTGCTAAATCAAATGGAATCGACTTTATTGGGACGGTAACCACCTTAACCCAAAGCCAATCATTGCTAATCCACACCCAATCAATTTTTGAAATGTTCATGCATGAAGGTGTCCCAAAAGAGCCAAGCAAAACGGTCAACGCCGAGTATCAACGAAAGATCATTTCAATGGTGATGGCGCAACGAAATATGAACTCTCCTGCGGCTCTTGGAGCGATGGCTGACATCCTAACCAAAACAGCTGCGTCACTTGGCAGTTTGGCTAAGGCCGCAGATCAGTTTCATGACCGGATAACCAAAATAAACGCTAAAAAGGCTGAAAAGATTGGTACAGATGAGGTAGTGATCGCTACGTTGCATGGCTCTAAAGGACTAGAGTTTCCGAAAGTCGCGATATTGAGCTGTCAAGATGAAAGAATTCCGCAACCAGATAAAGATGGTTTAGGCGAAAAGCATTGGGAGGAAGAGCGTCGCTTGTTGTATGTGGGGATAACAAGAGCTGAGAAGTACTTGCGACTGTGTTTCTTCAAAGAGCAGTTGTCATTTTTGAGAGAGGCGGTTCCAGATCGAATTGAGTTGGCCGTACAACAGCGAAATGAAGAGCCAGATTCGGCAGCTCAGGCAGAAAAACTGCAACAGCTAAAAAATGAGTTTTTGAACGCTTCTTAGCTTACGGAAAAGTTAAACACTAAAAAAGCTGCGCTTAATTTACAAAAGTCTCCCGTTCTTGGGGTTTACTATAGGTGATTTACCCGAGAAATTTTTTCACTTTTTTAAAGTGATACTTTTCTCCCTTAGTTGGAGAGCTAATAGCAATTCTCCCATAGATTTATTCTATGTCCCCAGTGACTTTTTTAAGTCATAAACCTGACCCTAAAGTGGGCTATAGATATCCCACTAGGGGATTACTCTATCTATAGTTCCACGTTATTTTATTAATGAGGAATTAATTATGAAACCTTTCCGTTCAAACAATGGCCTTATCGCATTCGTAGTTACTGGTTCTCAAATTGAGAATGGCAACACGACCATCTGGGCCGATCAAGTTACCTCTTGGGTAGACGGTCAAAACCAAATGCAGTCACGTACTAACCAGATTCAACTTTTTGCCCATGGGCAATTAGAGTTTCCAGTCGGTGTTGGTTATGTGTGTAAAGTATCACTTAAGACGTGTAAATTCACTGGTAACAATAACAGCGAACTTACGCATACTTATTATGAACTTCATAATGTGTTAGGCGAAATTGATGGCAATTCTGTTAATCAATTTGGACTACCTTCATTGTGTAACTTTACGCTTGGCGGCAATGTTGGTTCGATTGAACAGAAAAATGCAAATGGCAGTACTTGGTACAATGTTTCAATTGCATTAACTCGTTCATTTAAAGATGAGCAACAAAATTGGCAAGATGAAACCCACTGGGCTCGCCTGTCAATTTCACAAAAAACTTTTGATCAGAACTTCAAACAAGGTTTAGACAAAGGTGATTCTTTAATGGTCGAAACTGAACTCTCTACTAACGATT
The DNA here is from genome assembly GCF_041467515.1 of Vibrio sp. 10N.247.311.12. Taxonomy (NCBI): domain Bacteria; kingdom Pseudomonadati; phylum Pseudomonadota; class Gammaproteobacteria; order Vibrionales; family Vibrionaceae; genus Vibrio; species Vibrio sp. 10N.247.311.12. Next base: position 16,261 of record NZ_JBFSUV010000026.1, on the reverse strand, counting down.
ACACCGACAAAAACGGCAATAATGTCACTGGACATGAATTCCGCGTTAGTCGTGTTCTTGGTATGGTTAAGAAGTTCGAACTTCAAAGCTTAAAAGCTGCGAATCAAGCCCCACAAAACAATGGATCTGCGTACAACAACGCACCACAGCAAAACGCTCCACAGCAAAATGCTCCTGCGTATAACAACGCACCGCAGCAAAATGCTCCTGCGTACAATAACGCTCCACAGAATGGTCCAGCGTATAATGCTCTACAGCAGAATGCCAATAATGCACAACAACCTGACTCTACACAGCGTCAATTCCGCCCACAAGCAGGCAACGGAAATTTCCGTCAGCGTGCTTATAACCAGCAATAATTCGAGGTACGCGGATATGAATTTTTCTCACCAGAAAAATGTATCTGCAGCACGAAAAAGGCGCGCTCTGCGCCTTCTTCGAAAGGCTCAGGTACTGAATAACCCCAAACTTCTTCATAAAGCAGAAATGCTACTTGAAGATGCTAATAAAGCTTTCTTTCTCAAGACAGCTTAACCCCTTAATTAACTACCCATATTAATTTAACCCCACACTTTATTCCTGGAGGAATTAACTATGTCTAATGCTAACCCTGTGACTACTGTAGACACGAATAACCAACCAACTTCTACTGTTGAAGAAATTGATTATTCAGAGATGATTACTGTTCGTATGGCCGACGTGTTCAAACCGTTTGTCCCAGCAGCAGTAACGGCAGTTATTCAGATCCCTAAACACCGTCATCCAGATGTACCTCGCGAAATCGCAGGTTATATTCCAGATGAAAAACAACTTTCCCAAGTTATATCTTGGTTTTGCTCACCTCAACGACCTAACTTCATGCATATGGTTGGTCCTACGGGGTCTGGTAAAACTGATTTCATGCTTTGGCTTTGTGCTCGCCTTAATTGGCCAACTGTGCTGGTGTCTGTTAACCCGACATTACGCCCTGAGAAGATGCAAGGCCGCTGGGTGTTGTCAAACGGTCAAACGGAATATGTTTATGGACCTATCGCTGACGCTATGAAACACGGAAAATGTGTTTTGCTTGATGAATGTGATAAAGGGTCTTTAGATTTTATTGCCAAACTTCACCTTCCTTCTGAGATGACGAAACCTTGGTCTATTGAAGACACAGGAGAAATCATCTATCCACACCAGAACTATCGTTTTGTAACGTTAGGTAATACTTCTGGAGAAGGGGACATTTCTGGTTTGTATCCATCGTCTCGACGTTGGGATACGGCTTTTCGAAATCGTTCATTCGTTGTGCCTTTTCCGTATTTACGCACGGAAGTAGAAGAGAAAGTGGTAATTGGTAAATTTCCGTTCTTACGCGACCACAAGAAGTTACTTAAGAAGTTAATCCAGTTTGCTAATGCTATGCGTGATGCAATGTTAGGTCCTAATCGAGATCGAACAACCAAATCTGGTATTGGAACGGCTTTTTCAACTCGTGTGGTTTTGTCTTGGTGCTACTACATTCAAATTAATGGTGATAGAGCTCCACTGCGTGCTTCGTTTAATAATGTATTTTGGAATGGCTGCGACACTCGTGACAAAGCTGATATCGAAAAGATTATTGATCAAGTGTTCAAAGATAAGAATGGTCATATTCTCGATCAACCGTATACCTGGTTGAAAGAGCAATCAAAAAAGTAACAAGCAATGATTCAGAGTGTGATGATGCTGATTTGCCAAGATCGGATTTAGACGGTCTAGATATCAGTACAATCAAGTTCAAAATGTATCATTGCAATGACAATGGAAGTAATAAGCTTTGGGGATATACGTGCCTTGGTGCCGACACACTGGTTGTTTACGGAGCCAAAGGCCAAAAGCTTAACTTCTATCGTAAAACCCATCAGTCTGAGTTACTAGCGCGTAACTACATCGACAAAAAAGTTAAAGAGAAAATGAAGAAGCAATATCAGTTTACACAGATTAATTGTTTCAGCAAAAACGAACTTAGGTTCGCTACTCCTTAACAAACCTACCTAACCCCTTCAGGGACTAGATTCCCTGACCGGGATCAGTCCCTCCAATTTTTATTCCTTGGAGGAATTATGAAAGACATCAACGATACCCAAACTCTCGATATCGATACAGTAGCTCAAAATCAACTTGACCAAGTGGCTCAACAAGATGGCGAATTTGCTAATCGACTCGAAAATGGGCTTGTGATTATCGATGTAACTACTTCTGGCCGTGATGGAGAGAAAACGTTAGCGAATGCTAAAACTCTCTTAGACGAAAAGGAAGTGAATTCAAAGATTGCTCGTAAAGCCCGTATTGAGTGGTTTCCTCGTTCTGAGTTGCAGTTTAAGAACACATTGGAGACTAAGGCACGCCGCGCTATTGCAGCCCGAGGTGTCCGATATGGACGCGTTACCGCGATTCCAGTTGATGAACTTGACTCTCTACTCGTTGAACTCAAGGCAATTCAAGCTGAGTTTTATTCAGAAGTCGCTGACCGTGATAATCGCTATGACACCATAGTTGAAGAACACAAGAAAGCTAACCCTGATATGGCTGAAATTATTGAGTCATTGAAGACCCCTAAAGATGATTTCTTTAGACGTTTTCAATTCAACGTGTTGCCGCCGATGGCCTTCAAACCTTATTTCAATGATGACCAACAGGAAGCTGTTGATTACATCGTGGAAGGGATTTTGGATAACGTCGCGGAGCAAGCTGTTGTTGTTTATGAAAAAATTATTGGTAAAAGTTCAATGATTCAGCGAACTTTCAAGCCAATAAGAGCTATTCGTGATTACGTTTACTCAATGTCATTCCAACACACTGTGTTTGACCGATTGGTTGATGAACTTGATGAAGCGTTCGATACCTTACCCAAAACTGGGAACATCGAAGGCTCTGATATGACCTACGCGGTTAAATTGGTACATAACCTTACAGAACGTGGCTCCATCTTAAATGGCATTGTGCCGGTGATGGAAGTCGCAGATGAATCTGAACCGAGAATTATTGACGCGATTAAGGACTCAGTAGTTTCTACTGATACTGACAGCGGCAATAGTACTCCTACCTATGAAGAAGTCACTGGCGAAACGTCAACAACCGGCTTCTGGTTCGGCTAACCCCACCTACCTAACCTAATGAGCTCCCTTTGGGAGCTCTATCCTATTTTTTGGAGGAACACCTTATGGCTTCAATTCAAGAAGTTCAAAACACAATGCGAGTTATTACAGATATTCACGCACGATTTGACGTAAATATCTATTTTGACCGTCGAACTTGCTACACGAATGGCAGAGATATTTACATCAATGCTGGTGACCCCTCTGATGAAGTTTGGTCACGACTCGTTGAAGCAAAAATTACTCATGAAGCTGGTGGTCATTTACGATTCAGTGACTTCTCAGTCTTCGAGAAACACCTCAAGGGTAAATCAAGCACGTTCTTATCAATCAACAATATCATTGAAGATTGTCGCGTAGAGACTGCTTGTATGAAGGAGTTTTCTGGTGCCTACTGGGTATTTCAGAAAATGACTTATGACTTGCTCGAAGAGGGTTATTTTCAGGAACCAATAATAAGTGACGGCCCCGCTGGGTTGTTATTTGCTTGGTTATTGTATTCTGGTCGTGGTATTGCAATTGAGGGGCAATCTCACCTAAAGAAACTTGGTGATGATGCTCGACATCTACTGATGAAATTAGGCACTCCAAACTCTCCAATTTTTGATGAAATTGAAAAGCGGATGATTAATTGGGGTAAATTACCTTCAACAGTGGCTGCTATAGATGAAACCATCGAGGTTATGCTTTTATTAAAGCGTCTTTCTAAAGAGCAACCGCAACCACCACAGCAACAACAATCGGCTAATCAGAATTCAGAATCAGACGATGATTCAGATGGTCAGGGCTCCGGTTCAGATGCAGACGATGATTCAGATGGTCAGGGCTCCGGTTCAGATTCAGATGATGATTCAGATGGTCAGGGCTCCGGTTCAGATTCAGACGATGATTCAGATGGTCAGGGCTCCGGTTCAGATTCAGACGATGATTCAGATGGTC
>NZ_JBFSUV010000026.1:0-12105 GCF_041467515.1 Vibrio sp. 10N.247.311.12 | reverse complement strand
TCAGGGCTCCGGTTCAGCTGGTCAGGGCGCTTCTCAAGGCTCTTCAACCCGTAACCCACTCAGTGATGAAGATTTTCAGCGCTTGGGTGAAGCATTGGCCGATCTTCATGAGCTTATCGATCAAGCGATCAATAAACATGCTTCAGTGAATCCGGCATCCTATGAGGACATTTGTAACTATAACGTCACGCCAGAGCTAAATGGGCGAATGTTATCAATGCCAATCCAAAGCAGTATCAACTCTGGTGCTCGTGCGATTAAACGTATTATCGAATCGCAGATGTGGGCTAAAGAGGCTGTACCCATCATGTACGATGAATCTGGTAGTGATTTTGACTGTGATTTACTTGCGGGTGTAACTGCTGGTAACAGTCGAATCTTCTATACAGAGGATATCGTTGAGACTCATAAATCTTCATTCGTTATTGCGATTGATATTTCTGGCTCAATGGCTGTGCCTGTTACAAATGAGTTTGGAGATCGAACTGGCTACTGTCGATTAGACATTGCCCAGAAAGCCGCCTTATCGGTTGCAGCTGCACTTGAAGAGTTGGATGTACCAGTATCAGTCTTGTATTTCAATACGATGGCTTATGTTGGAAAGTCATTCAATGAACCTTTGATGCAATGCTATCCGCGAATCGGTATTGACTCTAGTGATGGTACTGAAACCAATAAGGCTGTCTTAGCTGCTCGTCAAGAGTTTACAAAGCTCGATTTGGCAAGCAGAAAGCAATTACTTGTTGTTACCGATGGGTGTCCAGCTGATACACATGCTGTCGAAAGTCAGGTAGAGCAATGTAAAGCCGAAGGGATTGATGTTGCGTCAATCAATATTTGCGAATCAAGGTACGGAGGCATTCCAAATTATCAAGTGATACGTGATGCTGATGACCTTCCCGCTGTGTTGGATGACATGATTCAACAGAACTTGTTGTCATCGATTGAAATTAGTTAAACGTAACAGTGACGCTCTTCGGAGCGTCCCTTTTAGGAGGTCAAAATGAGCAATTACAGAAGATCAAAAATCCAAGATGTACATGCGTTAGTGATGCGTCATGGTGGCTGGTCCTCAGTGTTCAAATGTTACGGTGAACTAACTGAGGCGATGCGAAAGTCTTCAAATGGTGTTTCTAAAGCTGTACCAGATCCATTCACTGGCAAAGGCAAAACTGTCTTTCGCTTGTACAAAGATTGGAACGAGTCTGGTGGCGGTTATTACAATGGTAAGGGTCGTATTGGTGATGGTATTGATATGGTCGCTTGGCTTGAAAATTGTAATAAATCGAAGGCGATGGACATTATCTTAGATATTTTGGGGGAGTCTACAGACAACATTTCTCAACGAGAAGTGAAAGCCGTAGCCGCTCAAAAAGAAGAGAAAGCTGTTCTTAGTCCTGCAGATATAAGCAAACGCCTATGGATTTTGCAAAAGGTTGAACATGAGGCATTTGCTGTCACTGAATCTGAAATAGGTATGAACTATCTAATATCTCGCGGATTAGGTGACATTCAAATACCTTGCAACGTTGGGTTTCACTCACAACTTAAAATGTGGGACTCACAAAGCAACGAAGTGTATTTACCAGGCATTGTTTTATACATTCAAAATTTGAAAGGTGAGGCGATTGCTTTTCATCGAATTTTTTTGAATGACGATGGCTCAGATAAATCACCGTTGCTTGATAACCCTAAGATGCAAATGTCACCAATAGAGGATCCTCGCGGTGCATCAATACAGTTTGGTATGCCTTTAATCTGCAAAGATGAAATGGGTAATACACGAATTGTGTTAGGTGTTGGAGAAGGTCCTGAAACCTGTTTGGCTTGCCAGCATGCTGAGAGTATTCCTGTTTGGTCAGGTATCTCTTCTACCTTGATGGAGCTGATCGATATTCCTTTCGAAGTAACCGATTTGGTTATTTTTAAAGACAAAGATCGCCTTACACAAGGAAAAGACATGCCGGAAGGCGACAGAGCTGCCATCTCTTTGAAGGAACGTGTAGAGAAAAATATGAATCACTGCAAAGTGACCATTGCATCTCCACCGAGTCCCATCAAGGAATTGGCAAAATCACAAGATTGGCTTGATGAATGGTGTGATTCTGGATATCAGAATTTCATCGGATACTTAGCCAAAAACAAGCTGACACCGGTTGGTTTTCTCGATAGAGAATTTAACGATGTTGCTTAAATACGCATTAGCCTTCCTTCGGGGAGGCTTTTTGCTTTTAGGTCGCTCAAGGATTGGTCTAAACGCAAAAAGCTCAAGACAATGCACGGTTGCTGTATAACGATATAAATAAAATCACTGAAGGAGAACCTTATGGTCACTGGGTCTTGGTACACGGTTGATGGTAAAAACATTGAAGGGCTGTCCGAGCTAAAGTTCTCTGATATGGCCAATGCACTGACTGAAGTTGAGGCTGCCTATGAATGCATCGTCCTTGAAGAGTCAGAGCGGTTAGGGTGGAGCTTATTGCAAGTGAAAGCCGTTGTGCCAATTAAGGATGGCACAGTAAAACGAAAATCAACCTTAAGGTTACTACTCAGCCATTAGGTCACTAGAACACAAGTACTTCGTAAACACGGAAAATACCGCCAGTAATTGCCAAAAGTACGATGAAATTCATGTTAACTGTAATTGATTTACCCGAGAAATTTATCACTTTATTAAAGTGATTATTCCTCATCCAGTTAGGATGCTGTTGCAATATCCTCTTGTCTTATGACATGTCCCCATTGACTTTAATACCCAAGTCACAAAAACCTACCCATAGGGAACAGTTCGTACCCTATTACCATAGGTTGCGTTTGTTCCTTTATTCCTTGGAGGAATTACCATGCGCAACTCTATCATTGATGCAGCTTTAGCAAACTATACGTCTTCTATGACCCGCTATATCTGTAACGATAACCCGTTGGACCTACAAATCTCGCAATGCGCTGTTCGTTGGATTAACGCCTCTCTTGAGCTTACTGGCCGTGAACATTTCCGAACTACATCAAATGGATTATTAGATGTGCCATTTCTTTTAGATTCTAAATACCACGATAACTTCGCTACAGATTGCTGGTTTCTGGCTGAGACTTTATTTGTCCCGACTACTGAAACAATCAAGCAATCGCTTAAACCTGGTGACGTCATCAAGATGATTCACATGAACGATATTGATCCAATTGATGCAGGAGAACTTGGTCAAATCAAGCGTATCGACGACATGGGAACATTGCATATGCAATGGGACAACGGTCGTTCTCTTGGTATTTGCATGCCTGCTGGAGATTTATTCGAGGTTTATTATGCGAGTTAACAACACACCCATTCCAACTGATTCTTGTACGGCGCTTGTCGCACTAGAAAGAGCTGGATACAAAGTAAATTCTGAATGCCGAAATGGTTACTGTGGCGCTTGTCGTCTCAAAGCTACTGGCACTCCTACTTACTTAAATGACCCTATTGGATATAAGCAAGACGGTGAAATACTTGTTTGTTGCGTTGATTCGCAATCAGACATTGACATCGAACTACCTTAATTACCCATAACCCCAACAAACTCAACGTCAATCAAAGACATTGAACTTGTATCCCCAATTCCTATGGAGGAAACCCTTATGTCATATGAAATCATCTATGAGAAATTTGCTACGTTCTGTCCTGCAGATGTAGTAAGTCAACAAAAGAAAGATTTCCTACTCAAACATTTCAATATCAATTGTTCAACTATGAGCGATTACGATATCGATGCCGAACTTTTCAGACGGTTCAAGATCATCTCAACGGATAACTTGTACATGCTTCAACTCTTAATTGGTCCGTCCAATTGTGTTGATACAGAGTCAGGAAAGCGCACCCGAGATTGGATGTATTGCGGTGTCGACACTGAGTATTCACTATTCCAAAAATACGGATGTGAATGGTGCCGAAGTGTTGAAAGTGGCGATTTAAAGCCTAATGGTCGATGGGCAACCCCTGAAGGCTGGCTTAAATCATTACGATTGGCATTCAAGCAAGCAGTGAGTTATGAGGCTATGCCTTATTGTCATTCCATGTCTTTTTGGATCGTCAAACCTACAACCTGGGAAGATCAGTACAAACTCAAGCAGTTTGAATCGATTGTATCCAGCTTTGGTGCTGACATCATGGAAAGAAGTTGGTTTGGTACTCGCAAGTTATATTGCTCATTTAGCCCTGAGTCGATGTTTGAAATGTACCTGTTTCAAGAACTATCGATTCGTTTTTTTGGCAAACGTGCATTCAGCACGACTAGCCCGAGTCTAGGTCTAGTCAAGCAAAGAGCTATATAGCTCAACCCCTTACATCTTACCCATTAGCAGGGACTTTCTTCCCTGTGGGAAGTTGTCCCTTCAAAACCTTAATAGTTCTTGGAGGAACTGAATATGATCACTTCAGATATGCTTTTAACTGCAGCAAAACCCTTCGGATTACCAATCGTTGCGATTGATGATATTGAAGCTGATGCGCGTAGCTTGAATCGTACTCGCCGTGATAACCCAACCACCCAATTTCTCTGGGTTGTAAAGCCTTGTGGCAGTGTCTTGTTTCCAATTGGAAAAGGCGTGAATCCACACTTCGTGACATTTTGTTTTGAAGCAAGTCATCAAGCGTTCTTGATAAAAAATGACGATATCTTTCCGATTGAAACCGAAGAAGCCGAACAGCTTTCGTGCAAACTTCCTTTCGATGTGACGGGTATTCGATATCAAGAAACACTGGTACGCAAAGTCACTCAATTACTGAGCCATGCTTGCGTGCATTCTTCTGCTCTTGCGGAATGTAGCTTAGATGAAAACTCTAGCTGGAAGTCATGGCAACGTTGGTTCGAAGATCTAAATCATCCAGTCATGGCTGCGTTTATGTCTCTTTGTATTCAGCGTTCGATTGAACTGACGGAGGCAAACTGATGAATCGCAAAACTTTAGATATTCAACGTCCATGTCGTCGAATACACGATGGTCACAGCTTTATGATTGCTCAACGTGTTCTGCGTTTGCCTGATGAAGACTCTGGCCTGTCTCATTCAATTGTTCGATTCGAAAACAGTCGTGTTGGTTTTGGAAGCTTAAAGCTAAAAAGACGAACGGCAATTCGAATCACCAACAAAGAGAATGGTCAATGGATAATCCGATATTGCATGGGGAATGGCGGCAAGATTAAAGGGCTGAACAAGGAATATATTGCTATCGATTACGATGGTGTAAATGAACTTGGTGTGACCTTTAATAAAGACGTTCGTTTGTCTGTGAATACAGCTGACTGGTGGGACATTACAAGATGGTTTTGGACGTTCCCAGATCTCAATGTAAAGCTTTCCTTTCGTTTAGGTTTGATTGGATTTCTTTTAGGGATAATCAGTTTAGCTGACTTAATTGCGAAGCTATTTATAGCTTAACCCCCTGTGGGTCCGATACCCATTAGGGCGGTCCCCTCATTTCAAGAGGTATACCATGAATGAACTAACACCTACATCGCAAGATGTTGAAGCCCCTCGATCCGTTTTGGAGTTTCTAGACAACTTAACAGCATCGAAATACTTCTATCTTGAGGCCGCTGGCGCGTACCTTAGTGAAGTTATTGATTCTGAATTGCTCGATGATAAAGCCAAGTTGCTCGAATTCATTGAAGACAATAAGTGTGAAGCCGTTGAAGACATCAGCGCAGAGTTGGTTGAAAAGATGATTTCTGACCGTGCAGATACATTGCACAGTTCAGCGTTATACATCTTGAAATCATTTCTCGGCACTGTGCCTAAAACTGAGGTTGAAGCTCTTCAAGATGGCGCTGTTGCTGATATTTGGTATGACGCTTCGGACCACGGAGACACTAGCGCCGCAGCAGTCATCAAAAATACGCAAGATGCCATGAGCATTATTGCTGACTTCTTAACGAAGTAACCAATCTTAAAGGAATCTTCCTTTTACTCCCTTTGGGGCATACGTCCCGTAGGGGAGTTGTGTGCCTCATAGGTTAACCACCTTATGCAGAGGAACACATTATGGGCTTTTTTTCTTTCAAAACCGCTGACACAAAACAGTCAATCTTTAATACGTGTACTGAGAAGTGTCGTCCAGTGTACATGCTCCAACCAAACAACGAAGACCCAATATATGAGCCGGCTTATGAAGGTTATGGTGTTTTCGGAGGTGTTGATGCTTATACATGGTTAGCGAAACATAATTTGCCAACGACAGTCACGAACTCATACGATGACGATGAGCTCCGAACTCTGGGGATAAAATTGGCCTTTGGCTTAGACTCTTTTGAATACGATAACCATCTATTCATTAAAGAGAATGAGTTGGATGTGCTAAGACAGGTGAACCCTGCACTGCTTGAACGCGAGTTTACCCAATTCCAAGCTTTTTCCGATTTCATTATCGTGAACGGCGAGGAAATTAGACCAAACGATCTCCCATCGCATTTGAGAACTGACCTGCAATTAGCACCAGTTAAATACCCATTAAAATTCAGTTTCAGAAAAGGTAAGCAATACAGTGATTACCCTGCTTCTGAGAGCTGTCCATATCAAGGTTACTTCATTTAACCCCAAACCTTGATACAACCCACCACTACCCGTGAGGGATCTTCCCTCATAGGGATAGATCCCTCAAAATTGGAGGAATCTATCGTGGAATCAACCTATTTAGATGATACCGACCATATCTTAATTAAAGCGTTATCCAAAGAAGATATGCCGATAAATGAAATTGCCAAAAAGTTTGAAGTACCAATTGCCAATATCGCGATGTCACTAGACACCTGCCATTTTGCAATCACTGACAACATTTTGCGTAAAAACTCTCAGCTAGGAAAAATGAAATTGACTGCCATTGGTATTGAAAAACGATGTACCTTATGCAATCACTTTTTTCCGCTCACTAAAGAATTTTGGCACGTCAAGCGCACCACTAAACATGGCCAGCGTGAGATGGGAACCTGCAAAAGTTGTGAAGCTGAAAAAAAGCGTCGTCAAGAACTCGATGGCCGCTTAAAAGACTTAGGAGGTAAAATGTGTTTCTCGACACGTTACCTGAATAAGTAGCTGCATACCTTGTAGTTAAGATGAAAAGTCACCCGATCGGTGGCTTTTCATCCACCATTTCCATCCGCTTTGACACATCCAGCCATATCGCTTCACCCTAAATTTCAATTTCTTTGAAATACTTCCTAAATCCGCATTCGTATGTTGCATAACCGTTTTAACCGACTATCAAGAACTTAAATGGGTTAGCGCACATGAATAAACAGGACACGATCAACCAAGCACTGAATATCATCACCAGTTGGAACCTTGACGACAGCCATTCCAAATCCTTCTCTGATTTTGTCTTCTATTGGGCCTTTGCGCATACTAATCAGCACAAAGTGACTACAAGGTTAGATTCTAAAGAATCAGTACAAGATGGGGTGGTAGAGCTTGCACAGTTGTTAAGCAATGCAATGCTTAATGGGTACAGTGATCCAATCGGGGACATTCTGATTGAGTTAGGTGTGAATACAAAGACGAAACGAATGAACAATCATCAAGATGACGATTTTTTAGAGCAAATGATGGGGCTCAATGATAACGAGGTCTATGAACCATTTTGCGGTACTGGTGCGTTAACTATGGAGCTCATGCAGGCATATTGTGAAAAGCATACAGAACGTAGCAATCCTCTCGATCATTACACTTATTATCTCGAAGAGGTTAAGCCTCTCAACTGTGCAGCCGCAGTGATTCAAATCTTTCATAAGCTCGAATACCTATCTACCAAATTTGGTTCTGCCATCATTCCAGGCAACCTCAAAATCATTAATATCGATCCGATAACACGACAAGAGGGGACCCAACACTACATCGCCAGTAAGATGTCGGATGCTGAACAAATTGAACACAACCTGAACTCGCTGCCTAACACTCAACCGACGATACACTAGGGGGCATTTATGATAGTAAGTTTGAGTGCAGTTAAAGCATTCACCTTTCATGCTTGATTTTCCCGTTCAAGTGGCGTGAGCGAGTTTGCCATTTTGGTTTAGCAGTGTTCTGAGAAGGCTTTGCCCCTTAATGAGATACAGTCCAAAGTTGAAACAGTAATGTTGAGGTCACTTTGATATTCAAAAGTATTGAGCAGCTAAAGAAAAGGGCAAAGCCAACTTATTCACACCTTTCAGTGAGCATAAGTTTTGTTTTAAGAAACGCAAGTTTGATGTCATCAGTTTTGGTGAACTTGAACTTACCATCAGTAGAAGCGTCGAACCTTTCAAAATAGTATTCGAGTAGCGGATCATACCTACCACTGTGAACCCAAGTGTAGAACTTTCCGAGTTCGTATCGTAATTCTTTATTAAGGTCAGATCTTAATCTCAGTACACTAATGGTTGCTAGGTCAACGATGTTCATTTCTTGTAGATTCGTCTTAATCTCTTCAATCAGAGGTAGGAGGGATTCTTTATACTTATCAGCTAATGGTACAAGGTCAGCGTCAGTTACTTCCGCTTCAAAAATCATAATGAGGTCATCAATCTCTCCATTATAGTATTCGTTATCTAATCTTTTTTCTGACTCAGTGCGAAGAACATAGAGTTGTTCTAAAGGATCAGGTTTAGTCTCAATTTTTTCTTTTGAAAGTTTGTGTTGGTACTCAACAAACAGCGTTTCAATCCTATCAGCGATAACATCTAGGTACTCATATCGTATCTTGAGAAATTCGAACAGCTCATTGATATTCAGGTTTAACGTTAAGTCCTCTTTACCCACATCTCGACTGTACAAATGAACACTCAGGTCGCCAGTGTTGAAACTGCTTGTAAATGGCCAACTTGCGAATCGCTTTGAATTCTCTTGATTAAGATTTACTGGGTGAGCACCGAAACACGCCCTGATAGTTTTAAAGTAATTATTGTCATCTTCATTAGGGAAGAGGCGAGCTTTGAAGCATTTCTTTTCACCATGAAACGGATCTTTATTGTCATTCATAAACACTCGATGGAGTTGTTTGATTGACTCGAAAATGAGGTCTATTGAAGAGATAAGAGAGTAGACCTGCATACATCTACTATCTATATTCTTGTCAAACTCAGGTGCATTTTCTAAGTGCCTAACAGAAACAGTGATCCAATCCATAGCAGAGCAAACGAGGTTAAAAAGGTTCTTACCGCCTTTATCTTTGTAGATTTGATACACAAAGCTAGAGTTTGAGTTCACTAACTCCCTAAAATCCGTGATTTTATCATCACTAACAACGCTTCTCATTCACCAGTTCCTTTTCTAACTAACTGAAAATATTATAAAGAATGGCAATTATGATAGTGATAGTTCTTGAGCTCTTCAAATATATTATCTTTCGACACACATCATAGATTGATATTGGTTGAGTTTTATATTTGATGACCGCAACATAGACGAAATTCAATCGCGAAAAATTCCCAATATAAGGAATTAGCTAATGATTGATAAGGAGATTAAGTGCAAGTATCAGAACTAAAAACAGTGGCTACCCTGGTCCGGAAAGTGATTAAGAAGGTCGTTTCAGAGTCAACCTATGTTGATGTTGAGCTTCAAAGGTTTCCTTCAGGTTCGTGTGAGGTATCTAGTGTAATTTTGGGACTCTATTTGAGAGAAAAATATGCTGTTAACGTTGTACAGTCAGTCGGCAAACGTCCATCTCCGGAATGCGAGTACAGTGAAAATAACCATGTTTGGTTAACGGTGAATGAAACTATTGTTGTCGACATCACTGCTGATCAGTTTGACGATTGTTTGGAGAAAGTATTTGTTGGTCGCGATAGCGCTTTTCATGACACATTCGAAGTTTATGATACAAGACCGGTAGATTTTAGTTACTTACTGAGACGCGGTTCAGAGGGATATGGACATATATATAAGGAAGTAGTTACTCGAATGGCAAACTAGTTTACCTAGTCGCCAGCTTATTCGATTGGTTGAGTTTAGTTAACAAGGTGACTTTTAAGTGCTTTATATTTTTCGATGGAGGGGGTACTCATAGATAAATTTGATGTTGAGCTACTTGGTTGGGACGGTAGTCTGGAAAGTTGTTTAGACATGTTTTCAGGGCTTTATGGATATCACATTGACCCTAGTACCCACAAAAAACCTAATGAATGTATTAAGTATGAAGAATTCCTTAAAAGTTCAAATGTTTTGAATCAATGGCAAGAGAGTATGGCCAGTAACGGTGATACCCCGATATTTAAACTATTTCAGAGAAACTATAGAGGTTTCAATGTCGATGATTTCATTAATTTAGATATGGAAATACAGGAGAAAGGTCTTTCATTAGCCAAAGGTCAGATTTTGTTTCGCGGTGTCTGTTCTGAAAATGAAAATGATGACTGGACCAAACCTGTGTCTACAACTTTGTCTCCTTACATCGCGATTTACCACGCATTGAAAAATGGTTATACGAAGCCCATAAAAATATGTGTAATCGAGGTTCCAGTTGATACAAATGTAAAGGCTATTATAGGTCCATTTGGTGACAATGTTGAATTTGGGCAAGAGTATGAAGTTTTAGTCAATTTTAAGCACCGCCCGAAAGTTCATGAAGAGATAACTAGAGGCAATGTGACGTTCCAGTCATTACGTTGATTGAGTCTATGCATTGATCTTTATGGTCAGTATTGGATTCTGGTAGTACCTAGACACACGCTTTGGGACGTAGAAAAGTTTCAAACTTATTGTCCAGCGATAATAGTCATCAATCTTCATGAGAACTATATCGATTTGAATAGGTAATGACTGAAACCCACGGTCACGATGTACGTGTGCGCTATCTGCAATGGTTAGAAAGCACGCGTACTCAAAACAAGCAAAATAAGCTGACTAATTGGAAACAGTCACTGATTACTTTGCCATAGTACAAGGGCAAACTGAGTAACACACTGTCCAATGGGCAGCGAGGAAATTCCTCTAACTCAACTGGTTATTACGCCATCTGAAATGTAATCAGTCTTTTGACTGCCCCTAATAACTCTCTCTGAGTTACCAACGTTCACATACAAATCTTGTTTACACACCAAATAGTCCCATGAATAACTGGAGTCCAGATATGAATGTACTTAACTTCCTTGGTTTTGATTGCTGCATTGCTAAACGTCATTACGCTAACGGTGTAATTGCGCTTGAGCTGATTGCTGCTGAAACCGATGACAACATTAACAACGACACCTTTCCCGGTGAACGAATTTGTGTTGCAACAACCTGTGTTAGTAATGCCAACCTACTGACAAATGAAACCTGCATCAAAAACTACAGTGAAAACACTGGAATTGAAGATGTTCTTGTCGAGGCTGGAATTATTAAATTAACTGGAAAATCATGCAGAACTGGCTACGTCAGTGTGCCAATTGTCCAAGTTTTGATTTAGTGATTTTCTCTCATTGTTGACCATTGAATAAATGGAGATACCACATGACTACTTTCGAACAACTGTCAGCTTTAGTAGACATCGAGATCAGTCTTATTAAATCTGTCAGACGCATTAAATTGCTCAATAGACCACCATCAAATTTACTCACTGATACCTATCAATCATTCAATGATTTGAAAGCTAAAAGTGCCCAAATAGATAGTTACGCAGGCGACTGCATCATTGCTCGTATAGACCATCTTTTTCAAGATGACGTTATACAACCCCTTCTCAAGAAGTAACCCATCTCTCGGAGTTTGTAACCCAACAAACACCAACGGATAGATCCCATCTAAACCCCAATAAACCTAACCCAACACGGGACATATTAGCTAACCCGTGTGGTGGCCTAGTACGTCTCGAATTCCAGTTCTTGGAGGAGCTAACTCATGCCACGAAATATCCCAATAAGTAAGTTTGCTGACTTTATCTTGTTCTACAAGATAAACGGCAAGGTGAAGAAGAAAATGTTTGAAGATACAGAAGCAGGAAATGTGTATCGCTACGCTAGGTCATTCCCGCAAGGAATCGCTTGGAAAATTAGACAACTACCCTCACAGCAACAGGTGTGATTATGAATATTGAAATGACAGAGAAAGCCATGGCAGAACCGGTGCGTATTTCGGTGATTGCGATCGCTCGTTTCGGTTTATTCCGATCACTTGATCC
>NZ_JBFSUV010000025.1:0-74129 GCF_041467515.1 Vibrio sp. 10N.247.311.12 | reverse complement strand
GGATCAAGTGATCGGAATAAACCGAAACGAGCGATCGCAATCACCGAAATACGCAGATCATCGGTGGTGGTGCCTTGGTTGCCAATAACATGTTGATTAAGAATGCAGCAGAAACTGTGACCAGTGAAGTTGAAAGCTCACTAATTGGACTAAAAAACCAATTCATTGATGCCCAACTGATCGATACGGAAATCAACAATAACAATATCAAGCAGAATTTCGCTATCTACATAAACAATGGTTCAAAAAGACTTCCTGAACCAATCTACCTAAGCCACACAGCAACGGTTGCGCCATTCGGACTTAGCGTTGAAGGTAATTTTAGTCTCCCGAAGGATAAAGGACTTACCTCAACGTTAATCAGAGAGGTAGCAAGCTTAAATGAAAGCATAAAATACACATTCGATACCAGCAATCAGTCTTTAGATCTACAAAGCAACTTCTCACTTGGAGAAATCAATACAGGCCGCTCAAGCAACTTCAAACTTGGCGATGTTGAGATTCTGTTTAAAGGCAATAAAGAAGCCTTCACTACATCCACAAAAATTGACGGAATTAGAATCTCTGAAAGAAGAGAACAGGCCTATATAAACGGCATTGAGCTTAAGTCAAATATCACTAATGACACCCATAATACTGAAATAATTGCAAATGATGGAGGTTTCAACGATCGATCTGGTGGATTTAGCTTCAAAGACGCGAAGTTTCATTCAGCAATTACAATTGAAGACAATACGAGCCTGAAGCTTGATTGGAAAGTTGACTCACTAGATCTTCAATCTCCAAACATCACCCAACTATCGAACAAACTTGGCTTAAGTGGTGAGATTAAAGGAGTTAATACTCAAGAGCTTAATAGCTTCATCGGTTTGATTGAAAGAAATCCTACAGAGGAAACAATTGAGGCTGCTTTTAAATCCATAATAGGTAATGGGATCAAATTCGAGAATATCAACATCTTCGTTAATGACTCAAGTTCCGATGGAGAAATTGAAATAATGCCTAAAAATTATAAAGGCTTAACTAACCGAGAATCAGAAGAGGCATTTGAGAAGTCCCTTAAAGTTGACTTCAATGTCACTATCACACCAAAGCTAGTTAAATTACTTGAAATCAACCAAAACGCATTGGACAGACTGTGGAACGAAGAAGAGTCAGGTAACTACACCACAACGATCAAGCAATCACTTGGGAAGACATTCATCAATGGCGTCGAAGCGAACTAACATTTCGTTCAAAAGTCTATTGCCGCCTTGCTATTTGAACATGCTAGGCGGCATGAATTCTCAGCTAAAGTACCAAAAGTACTCCATATATAGTAACGCCTTTCTTCACCGCATAAAATTAACTCAAAAGTTTTAAATATCCCTATGGTCGATACTGCATATCTGAGAAATTCTGAAGGGTAGACTCGGTCGGATTACCTCTTATAGGGTTAATATATATAAACACGATATTTACTATCTCGAACTCTAACCAACAATGGGGCAAATCCGTGTTAGCCCAACCTCCCTCGGTAATCACACCAACCTCAAATTCCCTCCTAATCTCCCCTTAATCCGTATTTTCGACCCATTATGATTTCGTGGAAAGGGGAGGAACTGAATGCCGATGGCGACATGCGCATTTTCACATTCAGCGCCAAAGAAGATTCTCCCCCTCGGTCGTCAATCTAGAGAGGGGGATGAACTCAACTTGAGGGGGAGTTAGAGGGGGAGGGTGTTTCAAAATCGACGAATACACGGCAGCCTATCAGCTATTGAAAGCACTGCGATTGAGCCTGATATGAATGGAACGCACATACGTTCCAATTGAAAGGTTTAGCGTTCTAAAACTCACAACGTATAAGCGTTATTCGATTCCAGCCACTCTTTTACCGCTCGGTTAAAAGTGACTAACTTCTGCGGTGTTACTCTTCTTTGAGCATAGATAAGGCTTAGCTTTTGGGCTTTAATCGACCATTCTGGGAACACGTGAATAAGCTCACTTTTTTTGAGCTGCTCTTCAACTTGATAGAACGGCAAGCTGGCGACACCTATCCCTTGCATCGCTAACTCTAAAATTGAACTGTAGGTATTAGAGCTGTTTGTTCGCCATTGCTCAACTCCAGCTGATTCCAGCGTTCATTTTGACTGTTAAGAATGAAGCTGCATTTATGGATGTCTTTAGTGGTGGCAAGTGGGTTAGTCGATGCGTAACCCGCACTGCAAACCAGAACATTGCGGATATGTCCGAGATGGTTGGCAATCACATCATTAGGCAGTTCATCGTAGGCTCTAAAAGCAATGTCAAAGTCGCCAGACTCTATCTTCTTTTTCATCGGCCCAAAGTCGAGAATCAAATCCACTTTTGGGTACTCTTGCTTGAAAGTAGGGATGATATGGCGACAAAGCGCACGCCCAAACTCTATCGGGGCGGTAATTTTTAAATCGCCTGCCACTTCCTGCGTCATGTCTAAGACACGCATTTCCGCTTCGGTTGCTAATAGTTGAATTTGCTTCGCTTTCGAATACAACTCTTCACCCACTTCTGTGAGGCTGATAGAACGAGTCGTTCTGTGAAACAGCTTAGAATTCAATGTTTCTTCGAGTCATTGTACATGCCGAGACACCAAACCTTTCGACACATCCAATACTTCAGCGGCCTTGGTGAAGCTTAGCTCTTCGGCGACAGTCAAGAAGGTCTGCATATAAATCAAATTCATCATTAACACCATTTAGTAAACAGTTAAGTCATTTTGTACTGTTTTTCTCACTCATTCAAGAAACTAAGATTCAAAACGTAAACAGAAAGGAGAAGAACAATGAACAAATTACTACTTATTACCGCTGCAATGGCTGCTTCTATGAATGTTTCAGCTGCCTCTGTTGTAGAAAGCAACCCAACATTGGTTGGAGACTCATTTGGCTTTGTTGAAGGCCCTACATGGGATGTGGAACATCAACGTTTCTTGTTTAGCGATATTCCAAATAACACAACCTATTCTTACGATCTTAACGGTAAGTTGAGCGTTTTTGATGATAACTCTGGCTATGCCAATGGTCTCGATATTGATGCGAAAGGCAACCTTTGGGCAGCCCGCCATGATAGAAAGCTGTCGTACCGTGAGGGCAACGGAGAGAAAGTGATTGTCGCTGCAACGTATAACGGCAAACTGCTTAATAGTCCGAACGATTTAACCGTTAACAGTGATGGCAGCGTGTGGTTTACCGATCCTCCGTTTGGTATCCAAGGTTACGGCCCAGCAAAGGCAGAACCAGAGCAAGCGGTTAATGGCGTTTATCGTTACCTAAATGGTGATCTAAAGTTGATCACTGGAGAGTTCAAGTTACCAAACGGCATCGCTTTTTCTTCTGATGAATCTTCGTTATACGTTGCCGACACATCTGATGGCTGGGTATACCGATTTGATGTTGATGGACAGTCACTCAGCAATAAGACGCAATTTGCTCAAGTGAAAGCGGAGTCTGGCTCTGAACCTATGGTTGATGGCGTTGCTGTTGATGCCGATGACAACCTCTTTGTTGCAGCGCATGGTGGCGTGGGTGTGTTCGATAAAGACGGTAAGCAAATAGACTTCATTGCTATCGATGCGGGCCATATCAGCAATCTAGAAATTGGCGGGAAACAGCAAGACTTACTGATGGTAACGGCATACAACAAAGTGTTGGTGTTCAAGCTTAAGTAACACCTTATACAAACGAAAATAAAAAAGGGACGGGTAGAAATACCGGTCCCTTTTCTCATTTGAATAGGTCGAAAGTGGGTTAGCTCGATGCGCTGCAAGGATGCTGCTGGCAATTAAGACTTAGTCTGATTGGCTTCTATATCAAGCGCCGTTTGATTTGGCTTACTGAAGTACTTCTTCCACTTTATTGGCATCATCGGAATGACGATCAGGCTGATGCCGACAAGGGTCAACATGTCTGGAATCTCATCAAACCACATCACGCCAAATAAGGTCACGAACACCAACCCCGAGTATTCCGCGAGAGCAATTTGGTTTGCTGGTGCTTTTTTATAAGCCACCACCACAAGGGCATGGTATCCAAGAACGAACAGGTTGATTGCCATAATCCACCCAACATGACGCCATTCAATCGCCGCCCATGCAGGTAGAGCAAGAGCCAACGCCAGCGGTAGAGTCATCACACTGGTCCAAAATAGTGTCGAGATAATGTGTTGTTCTGCGTGAAGACGTTTAATCAAAATATTGCCTACACCCATCGCGAGCGCACTGCCTAACCCTGCAATAGCGGCCCAGTGAAATTGCTCTGGACGCAACACGATTAACACACCCACGAAACCAATCAATGTCGCCACCACTTTTGATGATGTCGGCTTCTCTTTCAGTAAAACAATAGAAAGCGGGAGCATAAGAATGGGCCCAACATAGAACATCGCATTTGCGGTCGCCAACGTTAGGTGTGTGATGGCAATCATTGCGCAGCCGCTTCCCATTAGGATGAATTGAGCCCGCAAAAAATTGATGCGACAACCACCTTGCATGCGCGTCTCTTTGGGTAGCTTTAGCCAAAAAGGGAGCAGCAACATCACGCTCAATAGCTGGCGGATAAACACATATTGGAACGTGGGCACTTCACCGTTCAGCACTTTGAGTGAGACGTCTGAAAAGGATGCGAGCAGGTTGGCGAATACTAAGAGCAAAATCGCGTGGTTGGTGGCTTTGGTCATACAGAAAGAGTGCTACATATTTGTCATACAATTATGGGCGCACATAATACATGAGAATCGAAAATATGTAAGAACAAAAAACCAAGTAAGAACAATGTCGTTCGATGCTTAGTGATACGGGATGCGAGATCTGCTGTTACGACCTGAGTTCAGTAGGTGAGTGCCCAGTCCAATTCGGTATTTATCGAATAATCGAATGAATATGCAACAATATCAGCGCATTGGAGATCATCGCTGTTTGAGCCTACTTGGCAGAGAGACACTGTCGGGTAGGATCTCGCAGCTCAATAATGGTATTGCCTGTGTCTTTTCGTTTGAAAGCAGAGTCATTAACTTGAGCATTGCTGAAGTCAGTGCGAAACAAGTCGGCACGCAGTAAATCGACGTTGAGCATTTGGGCGTAACTCATGTTGGCGTTACGTAGGTCAGCATCGCGGAAGCTGGTATTGTTGAGGTTCGTGTGGCTGAAATTGGCGTAGGTGATATCAGCCTCATTCATGTTCGCGCCCGATAAATTGGCGCCACTAAAATCGGTACGTATCAGGTTGGCGCAACGAAGATCAACATCTTGAAGCGCTAGATTACTTAGATCGGTATTACCTAATTGTGCTCGTTCGCCGCCTTGGTTTTCCAACCACAGTTTATGCTGTTCTAAAATAGAATCGAGTTGTTGTCAGAGTTTGTTGGTCGAAAGCGAGATAAGCTTTAGGCGATCCAAAAAAAGCAAACAACCAAGTTAATTATCTCGGTTATTTGCTTTAGATGTGTTGTTTTGTTGTTTTGTTGTTTTGTAGCGTAGGGACGAGCGCTTTTCGAGGTTAAAGCGTGTTTTTGTACACCTTGCCGTCTTTCATGATCAGTTTTTGTGTCTCTGTGTTCGCCACACAGGCAACACTTTCCAGTGGATTGCCATCGATGATCAATAGGTCGGCATACGCGCCTTCAACGATCTGACCTAACTTGCCTTCTTGGTATGGGTGTTGATAAGTCGACATTTCGAACAGGCGTCCACAGTTTGATGTCGCCATGCGAAGTGCGGTGATGGTATCGAATACTTGCTCAATCGCACCAAGCTCATTCAATTGTGTCGCATGAACGTTGGTTTCACCTACACAGTCAGTGCCAAAAGTAATGTTCTGAATGTCGTATTTCTTAATCAGTTCTGCTGACTTGAACATCGCTTTGCCTACGCGTTCTGTCTTGCGGTATGTCTCTTCATTTGGCAGCGGGATCTTACGCTCTGCAATCAATGAAGAGGTAAAGTAAGAAGGAATCACCCAAATGCCTTTCTCTTTAATGATCTCGGCAATGTCGTCGTCCATGATGGTGGCGTGTTCGAAAGACATCACGCCCGCTTCTGCCGCTCGGCGCATAGCATCAGAAGTGTGGATGTGCGCGGCAACATAAGTACCGTAATCGGAAGCGGCATCAACCGCGGCTTTCATTTCTTCTGATGTGAATTGCAACGTGTCTAGCGGGTCGAACGTTGAAGATGCACCACCACCCGCCATGATCTTGATTTGAGAAGCGCCCATAAACAGTTGTTCACGTACTGCTTTTAATACTTCTGAACGACCATCTGCCACTTTCATTGCGCCAAGCTTCATCATAGGTGAATCTTCATGGCCGTTTGCTAAACGCTCTTGTGCTTGGTTTTGACGGTAATCTGAGTGACCACAAGTTTGCGAGATAGCCGCCATTGACGGAAGAATACGTGGGCCAGTGGCATAGCCCTTGTCGATGCTGTTTTTAAGGCCAAGCGTATTACCCGCCACGTCGCGAATGGTAGTAAAACCGCGCATTAACATCTCTTCAGAAATCTTTGCTGAGCGAATCGCCACTTCTTCACGAGTCATCGTATCAATGACATTAAAAGAGGCAGAGAGCGTGATATGAACGTGCGCATCAATCAGGCCTGGCATGACCGTACCGCCTTGAGCATCAATCGTTTCATCGGCAATCGTTGGGTCAACCTCTCCAATCTGAGTGATCAAGTTATCTTCGATGAGGATTGATACGTTCTCGATTAAGTTGTTATCAACACCGTTAAATACGTTCGCGTTAGTGATTAGCTTTTTCATAGTCTGCACCTTTTGGAAATGAGTGTGTGTCGCTGATGGAGTCATCATATGGGGCGCAGCATTTGAAGAATGGCCATTTGGTGACAAGCAATGACGAGACTTATCTTTTGGTGCTTTTCTATATTTCTAAGTTTTTCCTATTCGAACGTTAAGGTGTATTTCAAATCGTCGTCACCTAGTGTTGAGAGTCAATTTACCGAACTGTAACTGGCTCTAAAACGGAAGGCCTAAGGAAAATACTGAATGAGTTCATTGGCTTATAGGTCGAACGTTAAATTGACAATATCTTATAAAATGTTAAATCGGTGTCAGTATTTAGGGGCTCTGACATTGGTCTGAAATTTAAGTTCGTTCTATGAGGCAACATCCTTACATCAAGAAAAATATATGGTTAAGGATTAACTCATGAAAAAACAAAATATCTCGGCAGTCGCCCTTCTAGCACTGATTATTACGGGTTGTGGTGGAGAGAGTTCATCAGGAGGTGACAGCACAACGTCTAATAACGCTAATGTTCCAAGTAATCCAAGTAATCCAAGTAATCCAAGTAATCCCGGCTCATCATCTACCTCTCAGCAGCCTGACATTAAAGCTCTTAGCAACAATATGATTTTTGCGATCGAAGGTTTTATCGAAGAAACGGATCCAATCAGAAATTTCTCATCTATTACCGTCAAAAATGAGCTGCCTGCGTTCAAGAGTGGAGATACTCAGGAGGTTGATGTGACTATCGCTGTACCAACAATCGTTATCGATAATGGCAGCAACTTTGTTAACGATTGGCACTGTTACGAAACCACAGGATTAAGCGCGCAAAGGAAGGATCATCAGTTACTTGTGGACGGTACAATTTCTGAATATCGATACGATATGCAAAGTAACTCTTGTTCTAGTGAGCTCTTGGGATCGTATGTGTTTAACGATGCGGTGTTCGACAGTTCGTTGGAATTTAAAACCGTTGGCAGCGTAGTTTCCAAAGATGGGAGCGGGATAGAGTCTAATTTACCTACTTACGATTTTATCGCTCAAGCTTATGGAGAGCAGTCAAAAGAGCGGTTTGGTGATTCTTGGGAATTATTACAGCGCGACAAAATTAACGCAGCAGCTAAGGAGGTTGGGGCCTCGATCTTTGAGTTGAACACTTCATCTGGAAAGATCGATTTGGATCTAGGTCAGCTTAATAGCGACACTCTCATCGATTTCGCTTCACTAGATACAAATCAATTATTGAACGGTGCGATTTGGGGGATGCCCGGTCAAGGCGTTGCCGATGATAAATGGTGCCGAATTGTGAATATTCCAGAAGATCTAAGTCAGAACAGTATCAAGTACCAATCTGTTATCTCGACAAATTGTGCGAGGTCGACACAACGTTATTGTGATGCCTTTGGTTCATCGTTTTCGAGTGGTAACTACCCACCAGCAGCTCCTATCGCTTGGGACAATAACACGGCGAGTAATGCTCAGTTGAACTCAGATGAGCAGTACCGAAGAGATGCTCAAGGTCACTTTGTTGTGAACAGTTCTGGTCAGAATGCGTTTGTCCTCTCATCCAATTCTGTTGTGATTCCTATTTTTGGTTACACCAGCCCGCGAAGTGATGGGCAAGTTAACAATGCTGGTCTTAATAGTTGGGCTGGTCACGAAGGTCACTGCCAAAACGTAATGAATAGCCAACACACAAAGATGGGGATTGGATACAAAGCCAGTAAGTCAGATGCATCGAAGGTGTCTTATTGGACGCAAGATTTCAACTAACACACTCATTGCTTAAATATGGGGCATTAATTTAGCGTCGTTATTCTTTCTTTCGTTGGTAGTGGCGCATTACTCGGTAGCAGCAAGCAGATTACTCGATAGTGCCATTTTATTTTACAGTGATACGTGGGCGATCAGGATTATTGAAGGTGGAGGTACGAAGACACTATGACGATTCATTTGTGTTGTGAATGATTTTGAGTGGTGTCATGAAATGGTAAGTTTTGCTTTGATTCGAACGCTAAGATGTATTTCAAATCAAGGCGACTTATCAAATTAGATTAGAGAGAGACAGAATGACTAAATCAGACAAAGTTTACGGATTCAACACACCACAACGTCTATTCGTAGGTTACACATTAGCCGTGCTGGTGGACTTGGTCGTACTTAACTTCTTCGATGAGTACTGGGACTTCGTCAACATTGAGTCTTTCACTATATCTTTGATTGCGGCGTTGTTGTTGCAGCTATTATTGAAGCTCTCTATTGGTTTAGAGCACAAGATTGCTGAACACTTCAAAAGCAAGCCGGGCACTGCACCTAAGGTGTACCGAGCAATCACCACTTACATTATCTTGGTGGGCTCAAAATTCGTGATGCTAGAAGCGATTAACCTTCTGTTCGGAGATAAGGTGAGTTTTACAGGACCTTGGGGCGGCGTGGTTGCTTTCTTCGCTGTGGTATTTACGATTCTGGTTGCTGAAGTGATTGTATCGAAGATCTACTTTGCTCTGGATGACAAACAAGATTCAAATGTGAAAGCGCTTAAAGAGACCAACGCGTAACACAACATAAAATACCTATGTTAATAACAGACGAGCCAGTTGAATAAGCTGGCTCGTTTTCGTTTGAGTTGCGATAACCAATTCGATACGCGAATTGGCTCTATTTTTCGTAAACCACGTTCCCGCGTAACACCGTCATCAACACCTGAGTTTTGGCGATTTGTCTTGCTGACACTATGGTGATGTCGCGGTCGAGAATGGCGAAGTCAGCGGATTTTCCTACCTCAATAGAACCTGTTACGTCTTCAATCCCAAGACTTTTGGCGGCATTGAGCGTGTAAGCGTCGATGGCGGTATAGATATCGGTTAGGCCGGTTTGGCCCATGATTAAGCTGTTCGCGATGCCGACTAAAGGGTTGATGTCGTGTACGTTCCAGTCACTGCTTAAGGTGATATTCGCGTCGGTCTTGACTATTGCATCGAGGTTCATCATGGCTTTAGCACGGCGAGCACCTAGGAAAGCTTCAGCCCATTGGTGTTGATGCCTTGCAACGTAATCAGAGCCAACTTGGAAATCTGCAGTTACATCTAACTGGCGAAAGCGTGGCACATCTTCATCATTGATTAATTCGATATGGGTTAGGGTGTAGGGTTTGGTTGAACCTTGTTTGCGAATACTTTCTATCGCATCAAGAGATTCACGAACCGCTCCATCACCAATCGCATGAATGTGGGCGCTAAAGCCGATTTTCTCGAGCGCAGTTAACCATTCTTTCATTTGTTCTGGCGGAATATAGTTCAAGCCATTAGGAGACTGGGGTAGATAAGTATCTAAGTAGGGCGCGAGTGTTTTGGCGGTGCCATTGATAAAGACGCCATCACTGTACATTTTCACCTGATCGACAAGTAACAGATGGCTTTTATCGTCGGAATGCATTTTCTCAAAGACTTCTAATTGAGAAGACATCACCATCGATGGGTACACCCAAGGGCGTAGCGATACTCGCGCCGTTAAGTCTTGATTTTGCTCGGCCTCTAGCCAAACGTCATACCAACCTCGTTTCCAATACATGCGACCGTCGCCAATGGTAGTGATGCCGTGGGCTGCCGCTTCCTCAAGCCCGAACATTAACCCTTGGTAGCTTTGCTCAAACAGTTCGCTTTGGCTGTTCCAAGCCATCTCCATCACTTGATCGCCAGCATTGTCTAATAAGATGCCATTGAGTTTGCCGCTGTCTTGGTCTTTTAAATAAGCGCCACCTTGTGGATCTGGCGATTGCTGGCTGATTCGGGCGATTTTCAGAGCCTTTGAGTTGACCCACATTGAGTGTGAAGTCTGCTCCATGATCACCACAGGGCGATCTGGAAAAATACTGTCGATGATCTCTAGTGGGGTGTAGTCAGAGTCACTATCGAGCGTCGCTTCCAAAGAAAAACCATAACCCATTAGCCAACCTCTGCCATCGGTATCAGCATTGATCTTACACGCTTCTAGGTAGGGGGTTTGCTCTTCTAATGTTGCTTCAGAGTCGAGTTCACAATTTCCACCCAGCTCTGAGGCGGCTTCAAACACATGGTTATGGTTGTCAATGAACCCCGGAAGGACAAAGGCATTTTCTAAGTCGATAACATCAGTACTTTGCCCTTGAAAAGTTTGCGCCTGTGATTGGTTACCGATGAAGATGATCTTGCCTTTGTGGGTAACGATCGAGTCCGACTCACGATGCCCGTATATATCTGCATTGGTAAATATCTGGTCTGCACTTTGGCTTTGAACTGCTGTTTGTGTTTGAACTGCTGTTTGCGCTTGGACAACGGTGTTGGCTTGTGCAAGAACCGGCGCTGCGGCAGTTAAGCTTGCGAGTAATGCTATCCATGCAGTGCGTGGCAGAGTGAGCTTTTTGTTCATTATTATGTCTTCCATGTTCCACTGTTTAATAAGTATAGAAAGCGAGTGGCGAGAATCATATCGTGAATTTTTAATAATAAAGTGTCCTTGGTTGCTCTCTTGTTTGAATGTAATTCCAGTGCCTTTTGAGGTGGTTGTGGGAATACAGCTCGTCAATAAAGGATTGCGAATCCATTCGCAGACTAAACAATTCACATAAGGTTCTGAATAAATTACAGTTAAGTGAGCTATAAAAATGGATTTAACGTATTACCAAGGATGTAAGTTTATGTTTTCAAGAGACTTACTCGCATTACTAATAAAAACAAGTCGAGGTTAGGATGAAAAAAATATTATTGCTGCTTAGCGTGATCTTATTGGGTGGTTGTGTTGGCATGCCCGAAACGGTAAAGCCTGTTCAACAGTTTGAGTTGGAACGATACCTAGGGAAATGGTACGAAGTGGCTCGTTTGGATCACTCGTTTGAGCGTGGCTTAGACAACATCAGCGCTGAATACAGCCTTCGTGATGATGGCGGCGTGAAGGTGATTAACCGTGGATACTCTGCCGAAGAGGGTGAGTGGAACGAAGCGGAAGGAAAAGCGTACTTCGTTGAAGGCTCTGAACAAGGCTATTTGAAAGTGTCTTTCTTTGGCCCTTTCTACGGCGCTTATGTCGTGTTTGAATTAGACAAAGAGGGCTACCAATACGCGTTTGTTTCTGGGCCCGACACTGATTACTTATGGCTACTCGCAAGAACGCCGGAAGTCGCACCAGAAGTGATGGAGAAGTTTAAAGCCATGTCGAAAGAGCGTGGCTTCAATACCGATGAGCTGATCGTTGTGGAACATACCCAATAAACCGATCGCTGTTATTGCTGAGAGTGACTGATGATTGATAAGGCACAGAGGATGAATTTCTCTGTGCCTTTTTTATTCAAAGATAGAGCTACAATTAACGAGGCTGGTTGCCGTTCAAGAATAGCGCGACACATTCGCGAGTGTAGTGAAGCCTTTCTTCTTCGGATTCTCCGCTATCGTGACCGAAGAATGACCAATACGCCGATTTGCCGTGAAACATCAGCAACAGTTGGCGTGCTGCAATGACTGGTGAGCTTGATGTCGACAGTGTGAGATCACCAGAGTCTATTTTCGACTGCAAATAATCAGCAAGTAATTTGGTGGTTTTCTGAGGCCCAGTTTCTAAATAGATAGAGGCGATCTCTGGATGCGTGTTGGATTGGCTCACAGCATTTTGAAAGGTCTGTCTGGACTGCTCATCAAGTAACAAATCTTGAAACTTCACACCAAACTTCACCAATTCGTCTTCCAAAGTGGCATTCATATCAAAAGCAGAAGGGCTGAGTTCGCGCTCGGCACACTTAGTTTGCATGCAGGTTTCGAAAAGCTCGTCTTTGTTTTTAAAGTGAGAGTAGACCGTTTGCTTGGAAACGTTCGCTGCTTTGGCTATTTGATCCATATTGATCTTGAAGCCATGTTCAGAGAAAAGTTGGCTGGCTGCGGTTAAGATCTGCGATCTCTTCTGTTCACTCTTGATGATTTTTGTCACGTGCTTGCTTCTCGTTACTTGGTGTTGGGTCGTTACCTAGCTTGTCTCTTTGCTTAGTGCCTATTGATACTCCGCTATAGGTGTCTCATTTGGCGCTAAGCATTATGCTTTTTGTGATGGTTTTATCAAACATTAACCATGAAACTTATTTCTAACATAATCAAACTAGACAGTCTAGTTTGGTTTGGTTAGTCTAAAAAAAGAACATAATTGAGTACCGCATAGGAACAGGAAGTATGTATAAATTGATGAAGGGAAGCGCAGTAGCAGTGGCGTTGTCGACTCTTCTTGTCGGGTGTGGTGAAAATACACAAGCCGAGACAGCATCCGATGCAGATAATGCTGCAGTGGAATCGAGTAGTGCAGCGTCGACAGTCTTAACAGTAGAAACTGTCGCTTTGGAACGCTCTCCATCGTATGCGGTACAGCGTGAATATGTCGGTGTGGTAAAGGCCGGGCAGCAGGCGAATTTGGGTTTTGAATTGGCGGGTAAGGTCAATGAGATTCTGGTGGATGTCGGTGACACAGTCACAACGGGTCAGCCATTGATCCGATTGGATACTCAACTTTTGGAAACCGAGTCTAGCCAACTGAAAGCGCAGGCTGAAGAAGTCAAAGCTCAATTGAGTTTGGTGGCAGCGAACCTTAAACGTCAACGTTCATTGAAAGCGAAAGGCTTCAGTGCCGAAGCGGAGATTGATTCTCTCACCAGTGAGCAACGCGTATTGCAGGCGAACTTGTTGCGCATCGATGCATCGGTAAAAGGCAACGAACTGAAATTGGTGAAGTCGACAGTGCTTGCGCCTTATTCTGGAACCATCGCGACGCGCTTTGTTTCGCTCGGAGATGTGGTGAATGTGGGTAATCCAACTCTTACACTGCTCGCTTCTGAGGGCAAAGAGGCCTTCATCGGTATTCCTGCTCACCAAATGCAAAAAGTCACCTCACTTTCTTCGCCTAACATCCGAGTTGGGAGAACAGATTATGCCGTGGAGCTATTGAATCCCGGCGCAATGGTCGACACCCAATCTCGCAGTGTCGGTTTGCGTTACCTATTCCCTGAACAATCATCGGTATTGGAAGGGCAACTTGCCTACCTTAAATTTGATGAGCAGATTGATGACTCAGGTTACTGGGTGCCATTAACGAGTTTGATTGATGGATTGCGCGGTGTGTGGAACATCTTTGTGATTGGTGAAGACAATAAGGTTGAACGTAGAAGTGTTCAGGTGTTGTTTGCCAACAATCAACAAGCGTACGTGAGTGGGGCGATTGAAGACGGTGAACAGGTCATCGCCAGTGGTTTACATCGCTTAGTTCCGGGCCAAATCGTGAAACCAGTCAGTGCGGCTGAGTAGGTAATAGTATGAAAATAATAGAGACTATTTCCAACACTCGACTGCTTATCTTGATGACCGCGCTGCTGATGGTGAGTGGTATTTCGGCGTTCATGACGTTGCCACGTGCAGAAGACCCAGTAATCATCAACCGTTACGCGAACATCACAACCAGCTTCCCCGGCGCCAGTGCCGAGCGTGTTGAAACCTTGGTTACTGAGGTAATCGAGAACAAGCTGCGTGAGCTGAGTGAAGTTAAATTGGTGAGTTCAACCTCTAGGCCGAGCGTATCGATTGTCACGCTAGAATTGAATGACACCATCACCGAGCCAGAACCCGTCTGGTCCCAAGCTCGCGACAAGTTATCTGATATCGAATCCATTTTGCCTGCGGGCTCTCATTCTCCCGATCTCGATAGCGACCATACCTATGCTTTCACAACCATCGCATCTCTAACCTGGTCTGGTGCAGGCGAGCCTGACAGGTTAACGCTGGGTCGTTATGCCAAAGAACTCGCTAAGCGACTAAGAACTTTGTCGGGTACTGAATTCGTTGATGAATACGGGATGCCACAAGAAGAGATTCAAATCAGTTTACGTACCGCAGATGCAGCCGCGCTTGGTCGTTCAAGTGCCAATATCGCAGAATCTTTGGAAGGAGCAGATGCGAAAAACTCTGCCGGTGAATTGGTCAGT
Source organism: Vibrio sp. 10N.247.311.12 (assembly GCF_041467515.1). Classification (NCBI taxonomy): domain Bacteria; kingdom Pseudomonadati; phylum Pseudomonadota; class Gammaproteobacteria; order Vibrionales; family Vibrionaceae; genus Vibrio; species Vibrio sp. 10N.247.311.12. The sequence continues at coordinate 59,381 of NZ_JBFSUV010000025.1, read as the reverse complement.
GCTTATTCTCGCTTTGGCTTAGAGATTAAGTCTGAGCTTGATTCCATTGAACGTATTAAACAGGTGCCAATAGCCACCGACAGCAACGGTCACATCATCCGCATGGAAGACATTGCTTCGGTGAAACGTGGTGAGAAAACCCCGCAAGACCAGATTGCCATTATTGATGGTGAGCCGGGTGTGATTGTCGCGGCAAGAATGCACCCTGATCTGCGAGTCGATAACTGGACGTCGCGAGCTAATGCTCTGATTGGTAAATTTGAGCAAGAGTTACCAAGTAACGTTAAGGTGACCGTGCTCTTTAATCAGCAAGGTTATACCGAAACTCGCTTAGACGATTTAGGCAAAAGCTTGATGATCGGTTTCGGTCTGATTTTGATTGTGTTGTTTGTCACTTTAGGCGTGCGTGCCGCGATCTTAGTGGCCATTTCTCTGCCGTTAACCTCATTATTGACCCTGTCGATCATGAAAATGACCGGTGTGCCGATTAACCAAATGTCGGTGACGGGCCTAATTGTGGCGCTCGGGATCATGGTTGATAACGCGGTGGTGATGGTCGATACCATTCAGGCGTATCGTTTGAAAGGGCAACAACGAGCAGAAGCGACCATGAATGCATTGAAGCATTTATGGGTGCCGTTATTAGGCTCAACCTTAACTACCGTGTTGGCGTTTGCCCCGATTATCTTGATGCCGGGTGCATCGGGTGAATTTGTCGGTGGTATTGCGATTACCGTTTCTTTCTCATTGATCGGCTCTTACATTATCTCGCACACCTTAATCGCAGGATTGGCGACCAAGCTACTGCCCAAGCAACTCAGTGATGTCGACAAGAAAGGACAGCGCCATTGGTACATGACCGGCTTAAGAATCCCGGCTTTGACGCGCTGGTTCTCGTCTTCTGTCCGCTTTGGTGTCACACATCCAATCATCACGATTGCTTTGGTGTTGTTGGTTCCGTTTACCGGTTACTGGAGTATGTCTCAGCTGACTGAGCAGTTCTTCCCGCCATCAGACCGAGACATGTTTGAGATTCAGGTTTATATGCCACCTCAAGCGAGCATTTATGCCACTAAAAATACTTCTGAAAAAATTGACGATATCATTCATCGTTACCCTGAAGTGGAGCGTATCGATTGGTTAGTGGGCGCAAACTTCCCATCCTTCTATTACAACCTGCAAGCAAGGCAAAATAACGCGCCGTACTTCTCGCAAGCCATGGTGAAAACAGAGAACTTTGACCAAGCCAATGCGCTAATTCCACAGTTGCAAAAGGTGTTGGATGAAGAGGTTCCGGAAGCACAAATCTTGGTACGTAAGCTTAACCAAGGGCCTCCATTTACCGCGCCCGTTGAACTGCGAGTGTATGGTGAAAACCTCGATACGTTGAAAGCGATTGGTGAGGATGTGCGATTGATTTTGGCGGGTGTTCCTCATGTGACGCACACAAGGGAAACGCTGCAACCGGGTACGCCGAAGGTGTGGTTGATGGTCGATGAAGATACCGCGAAACTCAACGGTATTTCATTGAACCAGTTCGCAGGTATGCTGCAAACTACGCTGACAGGTCGTGAAAGTGGTTCTGTGATTGAAGGCAGTGAGTCGGTACCAATCCGTGTTCGTGTGGCAGATGAGGCGCGTGAAAACTTGGCTCACTTAAGCAATATTCGTTTGCCAATTAGCTCTGAGGTGTACTCAACGGGAATTAATGTTTCGACTCTGGCTGAACTTGAACTGACTACCAGTCGTGGTGCGATTACTCGTCGTAACGGGCAGCGTGTGAATACCATTGAGGGCTACATTGAAGCGGGAGTCTTGCCTCAAACCGTGCTTAATGAATTCCAAAAACGCCTAGAAAACTATCAGATGCCATCGGGTTACACGATTGGTTTTGGTGGTGAATCCGCTGAGCGTGACAATTCAGTTAACAGCCTTATCTCGAATGTCGCCGTTGTGGTGGTATTGATGGTGTTGGTGGTGGTGATGTCATTCAACTCGTTCCGAATGAGCAGCATCATCTTCATGGTAGCAGGGTTGGCTGGTGGACTAGGGCTGTTGTCGGTATGGATCTTCGGTTATCCGTTCGGCTTTACGGTGATTATCGCGATGCTTGGGATTGCGGGCTTAGCCATTAACGCGGCCATTGTGATTTTGACCGAATTGAAACTCGATAAAGAGGCTTCCTCCGGGAATGTAGATGCAGTCGTTGAAGCTGTGATGTCGTGTACTCGCCATATCAGCTCAACCACGATAACGACTGTTGGCGGCTTTATGCCATTGATCATCGCTGGCGGTGGTTTCTGGCCTCCGTTCGCGGTCGCGATTGTTGGCGGTACCGTATTAACCACGCTTATTTCGTTTTACTTTGTGCCGGTGGTTTATCATTTAATGACTAAAAATCAGCGAAAAACCATCGCGACTCAAGCGGCATAACTGTTTTTCAATTTAACGCATCTTTAATTTAACTACTCTTCAATTTAGCTACTCTTTAATTGCCCATAATCGAGCCGTATCTGGCTCGATTATGGTGTTGTTATTCTCGATAAATTCATCCCAATTCCTACCATTGTGTTGTTCTTTTCACCGCTATAACGTTCTCAATTAGTCAAATTATCCTTTCTGTTAGTCATAATATTCTTTCAATTCGTCACAGTAGTACATCGATGAATGCTTGGTTATCTTGCTGGTGAATGAGTGGGTATTTTGAATAATCTAACCAGTGAATACCTTGTAAATGGTATGTGAATTCACAATCTTGATGGGCGTCACACTTCTATTTATTCGCTCTTTCTAATGTACCTTGAGCTTGCCCCGAGCTTTAGTGGTGAGTGAGTGTTTATCTACTTTTTCTAAATCCCTTGTCAGTACTGGCTCTATCCGTGTAGCACGCTATTGATGTGTGTCTTAATCGCTTACTGCTTCTTAGTTTTCGTCTTCATAAATGGAAGGTTAGTTTCCAAGTTTGTTTGGTGAGCTTTCAATTTCGACTCCTCATAATGCGCCAAATGTAACAATGCATTTCAAAGTGTAACAATTAAGTCATATTTTTTGTGTGGTTTTAACCCAGCAGTAACGGGCTTTATTGCATTGCTTTTTGAGATGCGGCGTTTCACATGCTCAACACATAAATATTCTAATGATCATGACAACCAGTACTTAGGCATTCGTTCTGAGGCTGGATAACCATCGAGAAAGTTAATGGAAGCTTCAAGATATAAACGCATTTTATCGAGGACAAATTTGTCGAAGATTGGTTTGGTGGGAACCGTCCTGATGCTCGAAGGATGTAACTCCGCATTGCTCGACCCAAAAGGTAGCGTTGGCGTTCAGGAAAAGGAGCTGATTATTACGGCTCTGTTGCTGATGCTGATTGTCGTCATCCCCGTGATCCTGATGACCATCTACTTTGCTTATAGATACCGTGAAAGCAACACCACAGAAGAGTATGCACCTGACTGGGCGCACTCAACCAAGATTGAAGTGGTGGTATGGACGATTCCAATCATCATCATCGCGATTCTAGCCACCATCACTTGGCGAACAACACACGAATTAGAGCCATCAAAGCCTTTGGTGAGTGACGTTAAGCCTATGGTGATCGAAGTGGTCTCTCTGGACTGGAAATGGCTGTTCATCTATCCGGAGCAAAACATTGCGACGGTTAACTATGTTGCGTTCCCGAAAGATGTACCGGTGACGTTTAAGCTAACTTCAGACAACATCATGAACGCGTTCTTTATCCCGCGTCTTGGCTCGCAGATCTACGCGATGCCGGGAATGGTGACCAAGCTGAATTTGATCGCGAACCACGAAGGTGACTTTAAAGGTTTTGCATCGAACTACAGTGGTAAAGGGTTCTCTCAAATGAAATTCACCGCATCAGCCATGCCTGATCAAGTGGCGTTTCTAAACTGGGTGGAAAAAGTGAAAGCAAGCCCGGACCGTATTGAAGATTGGGAGCAATTCCGTTCTTTGGCTGCGCCGAGTGTGGCTGAGCCTGTGACTCTGTTCTCCAGTATCCCACCATTTTTATTCACTGATGTTGTGACCCAGCACCCTGGTTCAATGAACTGTTTGCCGGAAACCCAAGGATAATCGTCATGTTTGGAAGATTAACTCTAGACTCAATTCCCTACCACGAACCCATTATTTTGTTCACGTTAACCATGATCGCTTTAGTGGGTGGTTTAGTGGTGTATGCGGTAACAAAAGCCGGTAAGTGGCAATACCTTTGGAATGAATGGTTTACTTCTGTAGACCACAAAAAATTGGGCTTCATGTACATTGCGGTCGCGATGGTGATGTTAGTTCGTGGCTTTGCCGATGCCGTCATGATGCGTAGTCAGCAATTGCTTTCTGCAGCGGGTGAGACAGGCTATTTACCGCCACATCACTATGACCAGATCTTCACGGCTCACGGCGTGATCATGATTTTCTTCGTAGCGATGCCTTTGGTTATCGGTTTGATGAACATCTTCGTGCCGTTGCAAATCGGTGCTCGTGATGTTGCATTCCCTTACTTGAATAACCTGAGCTTCTGGCTGTTTGTGGTGGGTATTATCCTAACCAATATGTCACTGGGCTTAGGTGAGTTTGGCCGCACGGGTTGGTTGGCGTATCCGCCTTTGTCTGGCATTGAGGCGAGCCCGGGAGTCGGGGTCGATTATTGGATATGGGCGCTGCAAATATCCGGTGTGGGTACCACGTTAACGGGTGTGAACTTCTTCGCGACTATTTTGCGCATGCGTACTCCTTCTATGCCAATGATGAAGATGCCAGTATTCACGTGGGCGTCTTTGTGTGCCAACATCCTGATCATCATCTCTTTCCCAATCCTTACGGTAACCATCGCGTTACTGACTTTGGATAGATACATCGGCACGCACTTTTTCACCAATGACCTTGGTGGCAACGTGATGATGTATGTGAACCTGATTTGGGCATGGGGACACCCTGAGGTGTACATCCTAATTTTGCCTATCTTCGGTGTGTTCTCTGAAGTGACTGCAACCTTCTCACGTAAAAAACTGTTTGGTTATACCTCGCTGGTATGGGCGACGGTGGCTATCACCATCCTTGCGTTTGTGGTTTGGCTGCATCACTTCTTTACTATGGGTTCAGGCGCAAATGTGAATGCCTTCTTCGGCATCGCAACCATGATTATCTCTATCCCAACCGGGGTTAAGATCTTCAACTGGCTGTTCACCATGTACAAAGGTCGCATCCGTTTCACAACACCTATGCTGTGGACAGTTGGTTTCCTTATCACCTTTACTGTTGGTGGTATGACAGGCGTGTTGATGGCGGTACCGGGTGCAGACTTCATACTGCATAACTCAGTATTCCTGATTGCTCACTTCCACAACGTAATCATTGGTGGTGTTGTGTTCGGTTGTTTTGCTGCGATTGGTTACTGGTTCCCGAAAGCGACCGGTTTCACTCTGAACGAGCTTTGGGGTAAACGCGCATTCTACTGCTGGATCATCGGTTTCTTGATGGCGTTCTTGCCGCTTTACGCTCTGGGCTTTATGGGCATGACACGTCGTTTGAGCCAAGACATCAACCCTGAGTTCTTCCCTTTACTGGCGGTTGCGGCTGCAGGTACAGGCGTAATTGCGATGGGTGTGGTGTGTCAGTTCGTTCAGATTTACGTAAGTGTTCGTGACCGCGACCAAAACCGAGATCTAACCGGTGACCCTTGGGGCGGACGTACATTCGAATGGGCGACATCGTCACCACCACCGTTCTATAACTTTGCAAAATTGCCTAAGGGCGATGAGATCGATTCGTTCTGGTATCAAAAGCAAAGTGGTGAGTTTGATCCAACTCAGGAAGAAGAATACGAACGTATTCACATGCCGAAGAACACACCGACAGGCATTTATGTGTCTGCATGGGCGTTGGCATTTGGCTTCGCAATGATCTGGTACATCTGGTGGTTAGCAGCTGCAAGCCTAGTGGGCATCGTGGTGACGTGTATTCAACACAGCTACAACGACGATGTGGACTACTACGTGGAAGTTGAAGAGATCAAAGCGATTGAAGCGGCTCGACGTGCACAGCTTGAAGAAGCGAAGAAACAGTCAGTGAAAAGCGACAATTCTAGTCGTGGTAACAGCGCTGACGGTGACAGTGATAACAACGAAAATAAAGATGATTTGGAGACGACGTATGCAAGCTAATACTCCGTCACACACTTATGATCTTGCACACTCGCATGATCATCACCACGAAGCCGCGGGCAACAAGTTGTTTGGTTTCTGGGTTTACTTGATGAGTGACTGTGTCCTGTTTGCCACGCTTTTCGCGACTTATGCCGTGCTTGAGAGTGGCTCAATCGCTGGGCCGACAGGTAAAGACATCTTTGAACTGCCGTTCGTGTTTGTCGAAACCATGATGCTGCTGTTCAGTAGTATCACCTTCGGCTTTGGCATGATTGCGATGAAGCGCAAAGACGTGACCGGACTGAAGCGATGGATCAAAGTGACTTTCGTATTGGGCTTAGCCTTTATCTGTATGGAAGTGTATGAGTTCCACCACTTGATTGCAGAAGGTTATGGTCCTCAAGAGAGTGCGTTCCTTTCAGCGTTCTTTACCTTGGTTGGTACACACGGTTTGCACGTAACGTTCGGTCTTATCTGGATGGCGGTGGCGTATCACCAACTTTCAACCAAAGGCTTGAACGACAACATGTCGATGCGTTTCCAGTGCTTAAGTTTGTTCTGGCATTTCCTTGATATCGTTTGGATTTGTGTATTTACCATCGTGTACTTAATGGGGGTGATGTAATGGAACAGCATCTAGACAGCGGTGCAACGGATTACGTGAAAGGCTTTATTGCTTCACTAATTCTCACCATTATTCCGTTCTACATTGTGTGGGCACATGCGCTACCAAACACGGAAACTTACGTGATCTTGTTCGGTTGTGCGCTGGTGCAAATCTTTGTGCACTTTAAGTACTTCTTACATATGGAAGCGAAATCTTCCGATGGGCGTTGGAACTTAGTGTCACTGATGTTTACTGCCATTGTTGTATTGATTCTTATCGCTGGCTCGGTATGGATCATCTACAACATGAACGTCAACATGAAGTTGTAGGCCAAGGTATGCTGAAAAAATATTTGTCTATTACCAAACCGGGCATCATTTTCGGCAACCTGATTTCTGTTGCGGCGGGGTTCTTCCTCGCCGCAAAAACAGAACCAGCCAGTGCGATGTTGTTACTGACGACTTTAGCGGGTGTAGGGCTTGTGATTGCATCAGGTTGTGTTGTGAACAACATCTTTGATCGAGACATCGACCAAAAGATGAAGCGCACACAAAATCGAGAATTGGTTCAAGGAAACATCAATACAGATGTAGCGTTCGTCTATGCCTTGGTTTTACTGCTAGCAGGCACAGCGCTGCTGTTTCAGTTCGCTAATCCGATCTCTGCGGTCATGGTGTTGCTTGGCTATGTGTTTTACGTCTTTTTCTACACCATGTGGTACAAGCGTACATCGGTTTACGGCACTTTAGTCGGCAGTATTTCGGGAGCCGTTCCGCCGTTAGTGGGTTACTTGGCGGTGACGAATTACATCAGCCTTGAAGCGGTTTTGTTGTTCGCGATGTTCTGTTTATGGCAAATGCCGCACTCGCACGCGATCGCGATGTTCCGCCTTCAAGATTATCGAGATGCAGGCATTCCTGTGTTACCGGTGAAAGAGGGCGTCGACAAAGCGCATCAGCACATGAAAGCCTATGTGGTAGCGTTTGGCGCAGTCTCGTTGGCGCTGTTCCTACTCGGAGATGCGGGCTATGAATACCTAGCGGTGTCGGCGGCAGTCTGTTTTATGTGGACTAAAGTGACGTTTCGTAAGGTTGATTGCCTCAACTACATCCAGTGGTCAAAGACTGTCTTTAAAGTGTCTCTGCTGGTGGTGATGAGTATCAGTGGTGTGCTGGGACTGGAGTTGATTCCGTTGCCTACGCTTTTTTGATTTAAGTTTGTCGTTGAACCCTCAATGTTCTGAAGTCCGAGGGTTTGACGACTTTTTATCTGTCCCGCTTTAAGCTATTACCCTTCAAAAATATCACTAAGCCAATCTTCAAGCTGCTCTCGTTTGTCTTGAGGGCCATTGATTACCACTAATCCATTCAGTGTCGCTTGATCCCAAGAGATCGTTCCGTTCGCTAATGCATCGAACACGTCGAGCTCTGTAATAAGCAATAAATCGTTCTCTGTCGGCAAAGTGTCTCTTCCTGAAATGTTCACGCCTTTTTCAATGCTGATTTGGCTGTAGTGACCTTTAATCGCTTCAAATAAGTTGAATTCAATCTTACTCGGATGCGCCTTTGCGAGTGCTGACTTTATCGAAAACAGTTTGAAATGATCCGGTTTATCTAGGTTTCCGAACTCGTCATCTTGCCTTGCTGTGATGACATTGCCAAATACCTCCAGTGAACCGGGCTCTGTCACTAAACTAAATCCGGTTTCTTGGTGTAATCCGCAAGCTAATACCAGAGAAGAACTGAGTGAAAGCAAAAGAACAAAACGTTTTAGCATGTGTGAACCTTAAAAGAAGCGGGGCAGTTTCCTTACTCCAACAATAGACCTAGATCGTTGAGTTAAGGTTGCGAACTGTACCAATAAATAAACGATAAAGGGACCACAATGGGTCCCTAAGTTATCGACTCGCCATCCTTAGCAGCCTTTGATTATTAGCGAACGATGAGCATGATCTCTTCTGGAGTCATTGCCTTATCGAAGTAGCTCATGAATTGACCGAAGCCTTTGATGTCGCCATTCGAGAACTTGAATGCACCAGACTGTAGGTTAGTACCAATCACTTGTTGAGCGTTTGGACCCGCAATCAAGATTTGGTTCAATACTGCACGAGTGGTGTTGATTTGAACATCTGCGCCTTTCACTGCCTCTTCGTGTAACTGAGCAATGCCGTTACGAATTTCGATAGTGAATGCTTCGTTCGTATCAGAGAAGTTGTACGTTAGCATCATGTTTACGTCTAACGAGTTTTCTGCGATTAGCGTCGACGTCATCATATCGAAGATTTGCTTACTTGGTAGCGCAGTTAGTACGTCTACAGAAGCAAAGCTGATCATGTTAGAGAAATCACGAGTACCTTCTAGTTCAGCTGCAGCATTCAATGCCCAGTTGCGCCAGTTGATGTTCACTTGATCGGCAGACCATGCTTTGTAAGCTTGTGCTTTCAGTAAGCGTGCTTCCATGTCATCTTTGTTTACCGTGATTGGGTAAGAAAGAATCTCTGCTGCAAAGGTGTAGTTCTCTGCTTTCATCGCCGCTTTTGCTGTGTCGATGATGTTGTCACGACCGCCCATGACCTCTACGAAGGCTTTAGCGCGTTGCTCGTAAGCCATTGGCTCTAGCTGCCATGGGTCACCTTCGAAGAAACCGTTGTAACCTACGTAAATCTGACGCACGGCGTGTGCAACAGTGCCGTAGTGCTCACCTAACCACGGGTGTTCTGCAAGGTGCTTCGGAAGTTTAACGACTTCAACTAGCTCATCTGGCGTCATACCTTTGTTCATGTAACGGATAGTTTGATCATGAGTGTATTGAATCGCATCACGGTAAGCCGTTAGTACGTCAGCTACTGCTTCTTTACCTTCAACAGGACGACCGTGAGAGTTAATCATGATCTCAGTGTCGAACTTACGCATTACGTCGATGCCCTTGAACCACATTGATGGGTCACGGAATTTAGTACCACGGATGGTGTGAAGGTTAGGGAAGTTCTCACCTTGAAGTACTTCAGCCGCGTGTAGGATTTTCTGGTCTGGGAAATAAACCACTAGCTCATCTTTAGTTTCAGATGGCACGTTTTCGATGTGCATTTTCACGCCAGAAATTTCGATTTCGATGTGGCTTTGGCTTGGTACAAACAGGTTTGGTTCAATAAACGAGATAGCACCTTGCATGAAGCGTGGACCAAGGCCGTCGTTTACTGTGCCGTGCTCGCCTTCTTCTACGTGCTTAGCACCTGTGTAAGAAGTACGGTGACCAAATAGAGTACCTAGGTTTGAAGACCAGTTAGCCACTGCCGCGGTTAGGCCTTCTTCTGCGATGATTTTCACTTCACCTGATGCCACTTCTTCATCCGTTACCCATGCACGCACACCTGAGATGTGGTCGATGTGGTTGTGAGAGTAGATGATGGCTTTAACTGGCTTGTCTGTGATTTGACGAAACTGCTCTTTAACCGATTGAGCCATTTCTACCGACTCACCTGGATCAACAATAATGATACCGTCAGTACCTTCGATCATTACTGGTGTATCGAGACCAAAACCGTAACCAAGGTAAATGTTGTCATCAACTTTGATGATTGCTTGGTCCATTTTTCGGCCGTGCTTGGTTAGGATTGGGTGTACGTGATCAGACTCTTCTGTGAAAGCCAGTGAATCGCCCGTTTTTGAAAGCACCTTAATACGATCGCCTTTACCCCAGAACATGTTTGATTCGTGTTCGAATAGAACCTCGCTTTTGTAGCGCGCATCAAGATCGATGTTTTGGTATTGAGCTGCATTTGCGGTTTGAAGCTCTTGGCCTACCGTTGATGTTGCTTCAACAACAGGCGTTGCTGATGCAAAGCCAGAAGCAAATAGTGCACTTGCGATTGCAACTGGAAGTGCCATTTTTTTGAATGTGTTAGTCATGATAGTGACCTTATATTTGGATACAGGAATTGGATTTCTTGAGCCAAATAATAGACAGGAGAGGGGGCGCTATCTACGCGCTAATAGGATTTCAACCTATCGTTATTACGATGTTTTATTTTATTAATGATTGTATTAACGATTTTTATTTGATCTAAATCAATTAGCCAGATGAGCTTGTGACAGATACAAAAATGCCCTGACATTCAGGGCATTTAATTTGGAATTAATGGCTGTTATATAAGTTCTTACCGAGAACCTCAGTACTTACCAAGCACCTAAGTAAGACTTGTAAGATTGTAGGCGAACCGTTGCCGCACCGATTACATCAATAAAGCCCCAGAATGGATGTGGCTTCTCAGCAGAAATCCAAGCCGCGCCAGTTGAACCAATAGGGATGTTGTAACCTTCTGGTTCGATGATCTCAAGTACGATAGTACGACCTAAACCATTACCGTTTCTTACCACGTGTTGACCGACGCTTTGTGGCCCCTGAAGTGGAGAAATACTCGACTCACCGGTACCGGCATTAAAGCTGTGTACTTTTGCTCGGAACACGTGTCCTGGGTATGCATCAACGTAGAATTCCGCAAAGTCACCAACTTGAACGTAGCCGTAAGTTTGGTCTGAGATACGCATCTCAAGGAACTTTTTGCTGGTGTTGTAGAGGTGCATGTTACCCATGACAGAACCTTCAGCGATATTCACTATCGATACCTGACCGTCAAACTCAGCTTTAACGGTTTTCTTTTCTTGTGCCCAGTTTACTTTTTGTAGATCGGCTTTCAGCGACACAAGTTCAGCGTGCAGTACTCGAAGATCGGAGTCGTACTTTTCTACATCACGAGCATTGAATATCTCTGGTGATGTTTCAGTACGTTCTAAGTCGCGAGTCATTTGCTTGATCTGTTCTTCTTTTTTAACTATTGAAGATTCGATCTTTGCTTTGTCTGCGGCAGACTCAATGTCGACGAGGGTGTAAATTACATCGCCTTCTTTAACCATTTGGTTGTGCTCAACAAGCACTTGGTCGATCTGCTGGCCAAAGATAGGTGACATCACCGCGTGTGGCGCTTTGACTGTGGTTGAATTGGTTAAATCAACGGGTGCCCACAAGCGAGAGATAACCGCTAAGACTGTAAGAATCGTAACACCGCCAATGGCTGCCCAAGTGTAGTTTTTGAAGTTCTTCTTCAGTGCACCTGTCGCAAACAGTGACCATACAATTAGGATGTATGGAATCATCATCTCTTTCATTATGCGACCTCTTTTTCTGTAGGGGATGGTTTTGTTGGAGCCTTATCTTCTGAAGACTGTTCTTTTGAAGATTGTTCTACTGGAGACTGTAGTGTTTGAGACGGCTCTGTTACCGATTGTTCAGGTGATACGTGGACAGCGGCTGTCGCTCCATTAGTCGCATCTTGTTTAGGCTGAACACCACGGCGAATAACATCACTCAGTGATTGACCAATATGTTTCCAGTTCGCCAATGCGATAACCAATGCGATAACCCAGAATGTTTTGCTGATGAACAGTCCACAAAGTGACAGTGCAAACACGATCTGTACGTGAGCGCTTTTGTGCTCTTTTGCTTTATGCACTCCCAGCTCATGTAATTGCCACATGCCGTAAATACCGGCTAATACCACAGCAATGGTCACTGAGAACAAGTAACCAGAGAAGTACTCCATCTGGAAGAAGTTCATCATCATTTCATTGGGATGATTGTTGAATTGAGACATGTCGATGTCTTTAGAATGGATTGTGCCTAACGGTGCAAGAGCCCATGCACCAGCAAACATCACCGCCATAAACAGGCAGAATTTAATCAAGACCATAGCAACGGCCCAGATCTTCTGGAAAACGATTTTTATAAAGTTCATATCTCAACCTACATCAATAAGAAGAGAGAATTTGCAGCCTAGAAGTCACCTTTAATGACATCTTAAAAAGTAGATGTTTATTATGTGGGTAGATTGGAGCTCATAATAAACAAAAGTAACAGATGATATTTAAAGTGATATTGCTCAGTCCAGACAACCGATTCTCGGTATCAAGAAGCGAATATGCTCCTCTACAAATCAATTCTTATTGTTAGCCTGAAACGCAGGTTGAATGACGATGCACTGTTGAACGAAATATTAGGCTCGTTCTTTTAGCTACTGTCTTCTTTACGTGTAAAACCTCGTCTGTCGAGGGGATCTTCCATGGCAATTGACATAGTGTTGTAAAACATTTGTCAGCATTCTGTTTGGGCTAAGAATTGATTTGTTAGCAGGATAATAGGAAGAGTTTTGACCAGTATCTACCCAGAATTACGATTTGATAATATCGTAATTACGATTAGTAGTTATAACTCTAAATCGGTAGGTCGATTTATTTGAAAAGGCTCATATACAGATAGAAAACATTGTTCATTAACTTGGTTTGGATCATAGAAGTCGATGAAAAGTGCTAAAAGACTGGCCTAAAATATTAAATAAATTAGACCAGCCTGTAGGGGGATTTTAATCGATTATTTGAACGGGTTTAATGTAACAGGAGCAATAAAGAATTTCAGGTTCCAATCTGGTGCATATGGCACATACTCAGCTGGATTGGTTGTATTAACATTTGCGTCTGGTTTCATTACGTAATATTGAAGTTCTACACCCCAACGAACTGGCATTGGCCCAACCTTAAACATATCGATATAGCCTAATCCGACAGGTACAGTAAATTGGTCGGAACCATCTTTTGTCCAATCAATTTGAATATTAGGTGTCATACCAATTAACGCGGTGTTGCTGACACGATAGTTTAAGAAATACTGGATGTCCGCTTGATTGGTTGACTCAGTAACGCTGTCACTGCCGCCCACGTCCCACCATTGCTGAGCTAAGAAACCAACGTTCCAGCTTTCAATACTGGTTGGATTACCTGTTTCTTTACCAAGGCGAGCGACCATTGCCGCAGGGCCTACTTGCCATTTATCTTGGGTTAAACCATCAGTACCAGTTGGCATGATCACCGTTGGACCAACACCCCAAATCCAGCCGTCATCACGGTTAGGCGCTGCCATTGATAGAAAGACGGTGTCTCCCATGCCATTTGTACGACCTTCAAAGAAATCACCGTCTTCACGGTCACCTGGTGAACTGTAGTGGTTGGCTACCAGACGGTTCACCAAGTTCCATTCGCCATCCATGATAGGAACAGGCATTACTGGTTGAAAGCTGAAACGGTTTTGCATTTCATGGTGGCCATCTTCTTTCTCAAGAAAGGTGTAATCATTCTGAGTGATTAGCATCCATACGTCAGATACCGGGTTAGCCGATTTTTTTGCGGCTTCCTGAACTGAGAGTTGTTCCTTTTCAGCCAGCGCAGAACCAGAGTAAGCGATAGCCGCACCGCTTAAGAGTAGGGAAATTATTTTAGTGTTTTTCATATTGATACCGAGGGTCATTATTTTGGTGCCATTGTAGTATTCACAAAAGGAATGTATATGTACCGAACGGAAACTCAGTGTCATGTAATTTGAGACAATGTTGTGGTTTCAAAGCGCGTTGCATGAAGTGCGCCCCATTATTAAAGGGCTTACGGAGAAGGGAGGGCTTTATTGTCTCAATATATGAAGATTTATTGAGGGTTGATGAGTGTGAGTAAAGTCTGGTTAATATGCTATTTATTAGCAAAATAATCGATGCGTTATACCTTTAATAAATGTTTTTATTGACGATATTTAATCGTTTTTACGATAGCATGGTGTTTATGGTCGCCTAACGAGTAATGATATATGAGCAACGAAATCCCCAATTTCAACCTACTTGCTGTGTTTTCTGCGGTGATGGAGCAGGGCAGTTTAAGTAAGGCTGCGGATCAACTCAGTACCAACCAATCGACCATCAGTACCGCGTTAGCCCGCCTAAAAAAAGAGATTGGCCAAGAGCTTTTTGTTCGTAAAGGAAGAGGTGTTACGCCTACTTCTTATGCTCAAAGTTTGTATGAACAAATCAAAACGCCGATTCATGAATTGAATGATGTATTTCAGTCGATGGCTAATTTTGATGAGCAATCCTCTGAACGTAAGTTTGTGATTTCTTCACCTGAGCACTTACAGTGGGTTCTGCTCAACAGTTTCGCGGCGCTTCCTAATCAAAACTTGTCGCTAGAAGTCTTTGATCAACCAGACAGTGATGAGCGAATTTACGAAGATCTTTTGACTCAAGAGTTTGATGCGATGATCGATATTGTGGTGCCTGAACATCCAAGTATCGTCACTGAAACCTTGTATGATGGGGAGTTTGTGATCGTATGTCGATCTGATCACCCGCGAATTCAAGGGGAAATCAGCGAAGCGCAGTTCCTCAGTGAAAAACATGCTGTACTAGACAGAACCCGACGCAAAGTTCGCAGTTTGAATCACTATACGTCTTTGGATTTATCCCAACGTAAAATCGTGTTTCATGGACGCTCGCTGTTCAGTAATATCTTGCTGTGTAGCCAATCCGATTACATTACTGTAGTGCCTTTATCTATGGCCGTGCAGTTCCAAGAAAAGTTAAGTTTGCAGCTGTTCAAACCACCCTTTGAATATCAGCCGATATCTCACTACCTGATTTGGTTGAAGAAGCAGAACAGTGACCCTGCTCATAAATGGTTCAGAGAACAAGTCATCAGTACGTCAGATGCAATGTCGAAGGCGCTTAAAGATAGGCGCTTGCGGTTTTAATTGGAATCTAACCCGAAGGGAAGCATTGGCTTCCCTTTTTTGTGTCATTGAGTTCGTGTTAGTCATGAGGTTTATAACAAAAAATTATCACATTGAGAATTTTTGATAATTTCCTTAATTCTCCGATGAATCGTATTATTTAACTCAGAGATTAGTGGATAACCTCCACTTAAAATAATAACGGCGCCATGCTTGTGGTGCTAATAAGGGTGAAATATGAAATTCCTACACACAATGATCCGAGTTACTGATTTAGACAAGTCTATCGAGTTCTACACCAAGGTATTGGGAATGAAGGAACTTGAACGCCACGAAAACAAAGAGTACCGCTACACATTGGTTTTTGTTGGCTATGAGCAAGGCGGCACGACTATCGAGCTAACGTACAACTGGGATACGAATGAGTACGAGATGGGCAGCGCGTTTGGTCATCTGGCATTGGGTGTAGAAGATATTTACGCAGCATGTGACAAAATCAAATCGCTAGGTGGCAACGTCACTCGCGAAGCGGGTCCAGTGAAAGGCGGCTCAACTCATATCGCTTTTATTACTGACCCAGACGGCTACCAAATCGAACTGATTCAACTAGGTTAATCGAGGATATAACAATGACAAACGCACTATTTCAACCAATTCAACTTGGTAATATCGAGCTTAAAAACCGTATTGTTATGCCACCGATGACGCGTTCTCGCGCAACGCAACCTGGTAATTCAGCAAACGATATGATGGCGGCTTACTACGCTCAGCGTGCTTCTGCAGGTTTGATTATTGCTGAAGGCACACAAATTTCACCTATGGGTCAAGGCTATGCTTGGACTCCGGGTATCTATTCTGATGAGCAGATCGCTGGTTGGCAAAAAGTGACTGATGCCGTACATGAAAAAGAGGGCGTTATCTTCGCTCAACTTTGGCATGTAGGCCGTGTAACACATCCAGACAACATTGGTGGTGAACAGCCAATCTCGTCTTCTGCACTTAAAGCACAAAACGTAAAGGTATTCATCGATAACGGTACTGATGAACCGGGCTTTGTTGATGTGGTTGAACCTCGTGAAATGACGAAACAAGACATCAAAGAGGTGGTTGAACAGTATCGCCAAGCGGCTTTGAATGCGGTTGAAGCAGGCTTTGATGGTATCGAACTTCACGCAGCGAATGGTTACTTAATCAACCAATTCATCGATTCTGAAGCAAACAACCGCACTGACGAATACGGTGGTTCAATTGAAAACCGTTTACGTTTCCTAGGCGAAGTGGTTGAAGCTATGGTTGAAGCGATTGGTGCTGACCGTGTTGGTGTCCGCCTTGCTCCATTCACATCGTTGAATGGTACGGTTGACGCTACACCAGTAGAGACTTACACAGCGGCGGCAGCACTACTTAACCTATACAAAATTGTTTACCTACACATTGCAGAAGTTGATTGGGACGATGCACCTGAAACGCCAAAAGCATTTAAAGCAGCAGTTCGTGAAGCCTACGAGGGTGTCCTTATTTATGCGGGTAAATACGATAGCGAGCGTGGCGAAAAAGCCGTTGCTGAAGGCGTAACTGACATGGTTGGTTTTGGTCGTCCATTCGTTGCGAACCCAGATTTACCAGCTCGTATTCAAAATGGTTACCCACTTGCAGCGCACGATCCAAACACATTGTTCGGTGGTGCTGAAAAAGGTTTAACGGATTACCCAGAATACGCAGGCTAAAAACAGCTGCCTGAAGCAGAGTATTGAGATAGTATCTCGATCCTGTTGAATGTTTATAAAAAGCAACCTTGCAGAGTCGGGTTGCTTTTTTTGTTATTGGACTAAGTAAAATGATGAACGTGAAAGCGATGCGCGGAGAGCTTTACCTTCTATTTGCCACCCTGCTAGCTGGGGTGGGATGGATTGCATCTAAGCTGGTGGTATTAGAAATGCCTGGGCCAGTGTTCATTGGTGTGCGATTCCTCGTCGCGAGTCTTATTCTTCTGCCATTTTGTATTCACCATATTCGTAAGCTTTCGTTTAAGCAGATTCTGTCTCTTTGCGGCGTGGGTTTGTTGTTATCTGCCTCATTGCAGGTATGGGTGTTTGCAGTTTCGGTGACTGAAAGCTTGTCGGAAGGGGCATTCATCATGAGCTTAGCCATGATCATTGCACCGTTTGTGTCTTGGATTTTGTTTCGAGTTAAGCCTAATCGCGCGTTTTGGATGTCTTTCCCGATCGCGATTATTGGCATGCTGTTGCTGACTTTGGGTAACGGCTGGCATGTTGAGCAGAGTCAGATTTATTTCTTACTAGCATCGATGTTGTTGTCTGTTCACTTTGTGATGAACAAGCGTGTGATTACCAATATCAAGCCTATCGCATCAATCTGTGTGCAACTGTTTGTGGTGGGTGTGAGTGGTTTAGCCTTTGCTTCTATGACAGCTCAGCCGGAGTTCGAAATCACCAAAACCTTAGTCTTCTGGTTTATTGTCTCTGCGGTGATCGCAACGTCTATTCGTTACTTGCTACAAACGGTCGGTCAGCACTCCGTGAACATGGAAGTGGCGGCATTGATCATGATTCTTGAGCCTGTGTGGACGCTACTGTTAAGTGTGAGTGTGCTTGGCGAAAGTGTAGAGATGCAGAAGCTGCTCGGTGGGGCGGTGATCATTGCTTCACTATTTTGCTATATCAAATGGTCGAGACGAAAATAAAACACTCGGCGCAAGGCCGAGTGTGGGTTGTTCTTCAAGTGCTTTTCTGAGCTTTATCAGGCGAGTGTTGAACAAGACTTGTCGAGTGCAGAGCAAGGGTTAAATTCTGCGAATAAGAAGTGCAAAGGGTGTCACCGTACTTATCGTTCTCGCTGGTAACTATTCTAACAACGAGCTTTGAATACAGGTGGTAAAGTCGAACCCTTACCACCATAGTCCTATCGCACAGCCTTCTTTTCTTTATGCCATCAATTCGAATGCACTAGGGGCGGGAAAGGACGTGAATGAATTAGTCGCGAATAGTGACTTTTGTAATCACAATATCTTCGCAAGGCACATCTTCGTGTCCCCAGCGAATGGTTGTTGGTGCTTTCGCAATTTTGTTTACCACATCCATACCTGCTGAAACCTTACCGAATACCGCGTAACCCCAGCCAGCATTGGTTGTTGAGGTGTGATCTAGGAAATCGTTGTCATCAAGGTTGATGAAGAACTGCGCCGTTGCAGAATGTGGTGCATCAGTCCGAGCCATTGCCACAGAACCAATCACATTCTTCAAGCCACGGTTTGCTTCGTTGACGATTGGGGCACGAGTTGGTTTTTCTGTCATGTCGATAGTGTGACCACCACCTTGAATCATGAAACCTTCAATAACACGGTGAAATGTCGTGCCTTCGTAGAAACCGTCTTGGCAGTATTTAAGGAAGTTTTTCGACGTTACTGGCGCTTTTTCAAGGTTCAGTTCAATCTCGATATCGCCAAAGTTGGTGGTGAAAGTAATCATAGGGTTACCTAAAGTTGAAGTTTTACTGAGTCGTAATGACGAAAGTGGGTTGCAGTATAGGGAAAATAACAGCAGATACTAGTGATGGTTTTATTGTGGTTGAATTCTCATCAACCACCAAAATCACGCCTGATATTGTTTAAGGAACATCTCGACACTTGAAGTAATGATCACTTGTTTGTGCGCAGCATCCGGTGACGGCACATGACCAATGATTTGCGGCCAAAACGCAAAAGACTTAAGCAGACCAATGAACTGCGTGGAGGCGAATTGTGGGTCTAGTTCTACTAAACGACCGTCTGCCAACGCGGCTTTAATCCAGGTTGTAAGTCCACTTTCTGCTTGGGAATATTTTTCCATCGCTTGATGCGCCAGTTCGGCGTTATGGAAATACTCTGAGAACAACACGCGTGACAGGTCGATGAAGCCTTCAGACTCAAGTAACTCAAGTTCTTGATTGGCTATCGACGAAAGCTGTTCTTCAAGTGGCAGTTCTGCTTGATAAGGGAAATGCGTCGCGGCCAGAGTTTTGCTCCAAATGCTGTCTAGAATCTCATCTAAAAGCAGCTCTTTGCTGGCAAAGTGATTGTATACGGTTCGCTTTGATACTTCTGCGCGGCTCGATATTTTATCCATGCTGGTGGCCTTGTAGCCATGCTCAGTAAACTCTGCGATAGCAGCGGCAACGATCGATTCACGTTTTCTTTGGCTCAGCGTTTTTTTTACAGTCATCGGGATACTACTCAATATGTCGCGGTTAGCATTACATACGCTAATTTTACACCAGTAAGTTTACTTTTAGAACACCAATCCGCGTATTGGTAATTCGGTCGAGAGCAACTGAATCGCTTTGCAATTCACGGTGGGTATCATAGAATCGAAAGTGTATTCGAATTTTATTGATATCAACGGAAGAGAATAAACAATCAATGAGTAGTATTTTAGAGTGTATTCGTACAGTTGGACGAGGAGAAAGAGGGCGTAAGCCTTTATCGTTCGAACAAGCCTACCGCATCATGGATGAGTATTTAAGCGGAGAAGTCGGTGACGACCAAATGGCTATGCTACTGATGCTGATTCGTGTGCAGAATGAAACCAATGAAGAGATCGCTGGCTTTGTAAAAGCGTTTCAATCTCGAGTGCCAGATTTAGGCGCCGATATTGATTGGCCGTGTTACGCGGGTAAACGTAACGATAACGCCAGTGGCAAGCCTTGGAACTTGTTGGCAGCAAAAATACTCGCTGACAATGGTTATAAAGTGTTAATGCATGGCTATATGGATAAGCTGAGCGGTAGGACGCACGTTGAAAGCCATTTGCAAGATGTCGGTGTGCAAAGTGCTGAGAACCCTGAACATGCTAAGTCGATTCTTGAACAAGACGGCATTGCTTATTTACCGCTAGCTAACTTTGCGCCCGAAGCACAAACCATGATTGGTTGGAAACACCGCTACGGTTTGAGAACACCAATTAACACGGTAGTTCGAGCATTGAATCCTGGTGGTGGCCGTTTAGGTCTGCGTGGCAGTTTCCATCCTGGCTTTCCACAACTTCATGCGGAAGTTGAGCATGTTATCGGAAATAAATCCCACTCGGTGATTTCATTCAAAGGGATGAACGGTGAGTCGGAATATAATCCTAAAGTTAGCCAAACGGTATGGATGAGCTCTCCTGACAAAGTCGAATCGTTCTACTGGGAAGAGATGATGAACCTAGAGCTGCCACTTCCTAGCCAATGTGTACTTGGCACATCGGCTGAAGATATGGCGCTAATGGCGAATACCGTTGTCGACAGCATGACAGCCATTCTCTTTGCAGAAACGCACGATAAAACTGAGGCATACCAGAAAGCGGTGCGCCTGTGGCATGAGTATTGTGCGCGTTAGATGGTGGTTTGTAATCAATGAGAGAAGGTCAGCGAGCGCTGGCCTTTTTATACTTGATTTCTAGCAAGGGCTTTTCGTGAACGCCCAAACAATAAAGCTACTTCACTCGCATCAAGCGATGCATTTTGTCTTCGAACTGAATCTCAATCACCTGTGAGATTTTCATCTTATCAACACGATCAAGCATTCCCGCTTGGTAATCACGTTTTTTCATCCACTCTAGCGGTTCTTTAAAGCCATCTTCATTAATCACAAACGACTGATCGGTAATAGAGTCTTCAAAGATATGAACCACCCAAATGCGTGATTGGAAATCCAATAACTCACTAAAGTAGCTTTTTAACTTAGATAAGGAATTCGTTAGATACGTTTTAGGTGGGGTTTGGGAAGACATAGTAAACCGTATTTGGACAATGAAAATCGGCAAGGGCGCCGTCTGATCATTATAGCCTTTACCCGTTAGGCTTGTCAGGTCGAATTCGGCAGCCATTCACGGCTATTGCGCTTGCTAATGCTACTATGGCTGCCAGTTAGAGATTAACCAAATCAGTGTCGGATTCACTATTTAACGAATAGGCCGAAGTCGATCTCTTGTTCTCTTTGATATTTCACCAGCTTCACTTTTAGGTCGTGTTTTGCTGCTAAATCAATGGCTAAGCATGACATGCGTTTTATCTCATCAACGCAGCTTGATATCAGCGGTTTTTCTTGATTATCGATAGTGGCGATGAGTGTGTTTTCTGTGCCGTCGTTACCTGCGTAAATATACGCGTACATGTTGTTGTCGTGTTGCATAAACTTCCTAAAACGGGATTTCTAATTATTAGTGAGGTGAAGATTACAGGGTTTATTTACGCAGGCTAGCTCGGCTAAGTAAGGTTAAGCAAGGGAAAGTAAGGCTTTGTAAGGGCTCTTTTTTTTTCTTTTTTCTGGCGTTCGAAAACGTGCTCAACCCTTTGTTTGTCTCACTTTTTTGTCTTGTTAGGTTTTGCCTATCAATAAAATTGTTGAAATCCATTTAGTAAAATCAAGATTTTAGACAACAATTAACTTAACAAGATAGAAAATATATGACGCAAAGTATTTAGGGAGAACGCAATGCATTCTATTAAAGTGAAAGATTACATGACGCAGCAGGTTGTGACATTTACTCCTGATATGCCGTTAAGTCTAGCGTTAGACAAAGTGATGCGTAGCCACCATATGGGTGGGCCCGTAATCGATGATAACGAACAAGTGATTGGCTTCCTTTCAGAGCAGGATTTACTCGAGAAACTTGTGAAGGTCAGTTACTTCTGCCAAGACACACACCTTGTGGGTGACTGTATGTACCAAGAAGTGCTGTCGGTGTCACCTGACTTATCCATTATTGAATTGGCGGACATGATGCAGGTTGGAAAACCTAAAGCATACCCTGTGATCGATAATCGAAAACTGGTGGGTATTATCACCAGAACTGATGTTTTGAGAGCAATTGGCAAGAACTTGGAAGAATGCTTCAAACATCAGGTATAGTAGCGTGTTAAGAACGATTATTTTTCTCAATACCCTCAATTGAAAAAAGGCGCACTAGCGCCTTTTTTCCGTATAGCGCTTTTCTTGGTCGATCCTCTCTTTTTGGATCCCTAGCCAGTTGAACAGTTGAACAGTTGAACAGTTGAACAGCTGATTAGGCTTTAGCTCTTGGGTATTCCAACTTTTGGAGGTTTCATGTCAAATCAAACGGCAAAGTTTGTTGAAGGTTCAACGATGCGCCACATATTGGTGATGTCGGGGGCTGGCTCTGTCGGTTTGATGGCGTTATTTGTGGTCGATCTGCTCGACATGCTGTTTATCAGTATGCTCGGACAGGTTGAATTGGCTGCTGCGGTAGGATTTGCAGGTACGCTGACTTTCTTTTCTACCTCCGTTTCTATCGGTACTTCCATTGCCATGGGCGCATTAGTGTCCAAAGCCATCGGCTCCAAGAATCAAGAGCACGCTCGAAACCTAAGCACCAGTATCATGCTGACTGCGTTTGTTATCAGTTCAACCATAACTGCAATCATGTTCGCTTATATTCCAGAGCTGCTAGCCGCGATAGGCGCCAAAGGCATTGCTGCCGAACGCGCTCAAGCTTACCTACAGATTTTGCTACCTAGTGGTCCATTTTTGGCGTTAGCGATGGCAGCGGGTGCGGGCTTAAGAGCGGCAGGTGATGCTAAGCGTTCGATGTGGGCAACTTTGTCTGGCGGCATTGTTAACGCGATTCTCGATCCTCTGTTTATTTTTGGTTTTGGTTGGAACATCGAAGGGGCGGCTATCGCTTCGGTTGTCGCTCGTTTCTCGGTGCTATTCTTTTCGCTTTATCCTCTTATTCGCAGCCATCAGCTGGTAGCTCCGCCTTCTTTTGTGCAATGGCGCATTAATATTCGACCAATATTGGCGATTGCGCTGCCTGCGATTATCACCAATACCGCAACGCCTATCGGTAATGCGATTGTAACAACGGGTATCGCACAATATGGTGAGGATTTTGTCGCGGGCTTTGCCGTGATAGGTCGTCTGACGCCAGTTTGTTTTGCGGTTATCTTTGCCTTGTCTGGCGCTGTGGGGCCAATCATTGGTCAGAACTTTGGTGCTGAACGCATGGACCGAGTAAAAGAAACACTCAATAACTCATTGCTGGTTACTACGGCATACACCATCGCTGTTTGTATTCTGTTGTACTTCGTTCAAGGTTATGTCATTCAAGGCTTTAGCTTACAAGGTGATGCAGCAATCATTGTGGCGGCTTTCTGTACCTATGTGGCGTTAACCTTCACCTTTAACGGTGCACTATTTGTTGCCAACACGTCTTTCAACAACCTAGGTAAACCGCTTTACTCGACAGCATTGAATTTGGGTAAAGCGACGTTAGGTACTCTGCCGTTCGTATATCTAGGTTCGCAATGGTATGGCGCTTTGGGTGTTCTCTATGGTCAAGCTTTGGGTAATGTTTTGTTCGGAATTTTAGGTATCTTGGTGCTTCGACATCATATCGCTGAACTGATGCAAGGATCTCAAGTTGATCCAGTGGAAGATGATGTGTCGATTGTCAGCTTGAACACTCAGCCATTCTGTTCACACGATGCGGTTCTTATTGATGATGTATCCGCTAACCGTGAAGAGTGTGCGGAGCTTAAATCTCAGTAAGCCATCGGCGCTGGCATAATATTTTTGTTTTCTTGAAAACTTCTTCTTGACCTTGGAGTAGCCTCCAAGGTTTATACTTTTGATGAACTTAAGGTTCTGTTGCTCGTAAGTTAGCAACAACCTCAAGGCTTTTGAGTATTAAGGAGATACATTATGTGCGCAAAACATGCAGCGTGCCGCTCAGCAAAAGTGGACGTTCAACCTCAAGCGGCAGGAGCAAGTTGCTCTAGCCCTAAAATTTCAAGCATCACAGCAGCAGGCACTTCATCTGGTTGTTGTAGCTCTTCGGCTGCTCCGTCATCGTCTGGAGATGATTGTTGTAGCTCGTCGGACAGTGGAGAAGAAGACAGTCAGTCCTCAACTTTATCTCTCGATGCCAAATTTTCGAAAAGTTGGCTGGTTGCCGGAATGGACTGCCCAGCTTGTGCAAGAAAAATAGAAAACGCGATCAGCAATATTGACGGTGTTATTCAAGCGAAGGTTCTCTTTGCTACCGAAAAGCTGGTTGTGAAATTCGATAATGAAAGCATTGCTGACACCATTGAACAGGTCTCTATCAAAACGGGTTTCCCTCTTACGGAAGTCGGTTCAAAGAAAGAAAAACAACAACCTGAGACTTTTTGGCAAGCTCATATCCAACCTAATTTACAGATTATCGCGATTGCAGCGGCAATGCTGTTTGCAGTGCTTGTGAAAAGCACCTCACCTCAATTAAGTGAAGGCTTGTTTACGGTAACTTGTCTGCTTGGTTTATATCCGGTGGCGAAAAAAGCGGTTCAGTTGGCACGCTCAGGAACACCATTTGCTATTGAAACCTTAATGAGTGTTGCCGCGCTGGGTGCTTTGTACCTTGGCGAAACTGTGGAAGCTGCGATGGTTCTATTGTTGTTCTTGATTGGTGAGCGCTTAGAAGCGTTTGCTTCATCTCGAGCAAGAAGTGGCGTTCAAGCGCTAATGGCATTGGTACCAGAAAACGCGACTAAGATCATCAACGGCGAACGTGTAGAAGTTGCCGTCAGTGAACTGGTTCCAGGTGATGTGATTGAAGTGGCTGCGGGCTCTCGTTTACCTGCTGACGGACAATTGATTACAGACGCGGCAAGCTTTGATGAAAGTGCGTTAACCGGTGAATCTGTTCCTGTTGAACATATCGAAGGTAACAGCATCATGGCTGGCGCTGTGGTGGTCGATAAAGTGGTTCGTATCACCATCACTTCAAAACAGGGTGAGAACGCGATCGATCGTATTCTTCATCTGATTGAAGAAGCAGAATCACGTAAAGCACCACTAGAGCGATTCCTCGATAAGTTCAGCCGTTGGTACACACCGTTAATGATGGTAGTGGCTCTGTTGGTCATCATCACGCCACCATTGTTGTTTGCGCAGCCATGGGAAACATGGGTATACCGTGGCCTAGCGCTGTTATTGATTGCTTGTCCGTGTGCCTTGGTGATCTCGACTCCTGCAGCGATTACCTCTGGCTTAGCAGCAGCTGCGAAACGTGGCGCGCTCATTAAAGGCGGCGCAGCGCTAGAGCAGCTTGGCAAAATCCAAACCATCGCCTTCGATAAGACAGGCACACTGACCGAAGGTAAGCCTCAGGTTACGGATATTCAACCTCTATCGGGTTGGCAACAAGACGCGATGCTGCGTGTGGTTGGGGCGATTGAAGTTGGCTCTACTCACCCGTTGGCGCAGTCACTTGTCGCTAAAGTAAAAGACCTGAATATTGAGATTCCTGAATCACACAACAAGAAAGCGTTGATTGGTAGTGGTGTTGAAGGGGATGTTGATGGTGTTAAGTATCAGGTTCTGTCACCGTCTAAAGTCACGTTCAAACTTGGTGCCGATGTGGTTTCTCAGGTAGAAGCATTAGAAGGTGAGGGCAAGACGGTTGTGGTTGCTCTTGAGGTTAAAGATCAAGAAGAATCAACAGAGCAAGCTACGACGGTGATTGGTCTGATTGCTTGGCAAGATACGTTACGCAGTGACGCTAAGCTTGCGATTGAACAACTTAATGAATTAGGTATTCAATCTATCATGTTGACCGGCGATAATCCGCGCAGTGCAGCAGCGATCAGTAGCAAGATTGGTATGCAGTACAAGGCAAGCCTATTGCCAAGCGACAAGGTATCTTACGTTGAGGAGTTATCTCAACAGTCGCACGTGGCGATGGTCGGTGATGGCATTAATGATGCACCAGCAATGAAAACGGCGAATGTAGGCATCGCAATGGGTGGTGGTACGGATGTCGCTTTGGAAACGGCGGATTCAGCACTGACTCATAACCGTTTAACTGAGCTGCCAGCGATGATTGAACTGTCGCAAGCGACCATGAACAACATCCGTCAAAACGTAGCCCTTGCGCTTGGTTTGAAGGTCGTATTCTTGGTGACAAGCTTGTTAGGTATTACCGGTTTGTGGGTGGCAGTTTTAGCGGATAGTGGTGCAACTGCATTGGTGACATTGAACGCATTGCGTCTGCTTCGATTTAAATCTAAAGCGGACTAAATCGAGCTCACCGACATAGAGCATTCTTAATATAAAAGCGCCTTTAGCGGTAATACGTTAAAGGCGCTTTTTGTCTCATTAGTATGCAACATAGGCGTGCGGATTGCTTATTTTTGTGATGCCAATCGGTTTTTTGTGAAACTTGAATTATTGTTGCGATCATTCATGTGACATGCGTCACTTCATTTTGTAATGAGCTTGGTTAGAGTGTGTTCGTACCCCACGAATTTACTATGAGCTTAAATAAGGGTAAAAAGCCCAATAAGCCAAAAGGAGCGAACTATGTCTCAAGCTGTTTTCCACTTAGGTGTTACTGAAGCAGATCTTAACGGTGCTACTCTTGCGATCATCCCTGGTGATCCTGCTCGTGTGCAAAAAATTGCAGAAGAGATGGAGAACCCAGTATTCCTTGCTAGTCACCGTGAATACACGCTTTACCGCGCAGAGCTAGACGGCAAACCAGTTGTTGTATGTTCAACAGGTATTGGTGGTCCATCGACTTCTATCGCAGTTGAAGAGCTTGCTCAACTTGGTGTTCGCACTTTCCTACGTGTTGGTACGACTGGTGCTATCCAACCTCACGTAAACGTGGGTGACATGATTGTTTCTACAGGTTCTGTTCGTCTAGACGGCGCTAGCCTACACTTTGCTCCTATGGAGTTCCCAGCAGTGGCTGACTTTGAAGTTGCAACAGCAATGAAAGCGGCAGTTGATGAATCAGGTGCAACAGTTCACATGGGCGTAACGGCATCAAGCGATACGTTCTACCCAGGTCAAGAGCGTTACGACACGTTCTCTGGTCGCGTTGTTAAGCGCTTCCAAGGCTCTATGCAAGAATGGCAAGACATGGGCGTTCTAAACTTCGAGATGGAATCTGCAACACTGCTAACTATGTGTGCAAGTTCTGGTCTGAAAGCAGGTTGTGTTGCTGGTGTAATCATCAACCGTACTCAAAAAGAGACGCCTGATCACGACACTCTAAAAGTAACAGAAGCACGTTCAATCAAAGTGGTTGTAGAAGCCGCTCGTAAAATGCTTTAAGTCTTAAAGTGCTCTGAGTTTTAGAGAGCATTAAGTCTTCAAGTGACATTAAATTTTGAAAATGGCCGCATCGTATGATGCGGCCATTTTTTTGTGCCGTCTGAAAGTAATCAATAGAGAAAACAGACAACAAAAAAGGCGAGTGATTTAATCGTCATTCGCCTTTTTAACAATCTGCTTAAGAGCATTGAGCTCTCATGAGCTTATTGGTTTTTAGCACTCTAGATCTTCACTGCCACCCGCAGCTGTAAACCATGCCGTTAGGTGTGTTTTAAGATCTTTCAATTCGTCAGGGCCAATCAATGCAAGGCCAAGATCTTCAGCTCGTGTGATGTCGTTATGGCGAAGAGGGCGGAAGCTCACTAACATTGCACGTGCTTGTAGGCCACCTAGCAGGTCTCTAAGCGATTCCAGTTTGTACAAGGTGTCATCACCATCATCACGCATGCCTTTGGTCTTACATTCGATGATGTGCAGCTTATTGTTCACCACAGAGGCAACATCAAGCTCGTTACGAACCTCACGTTCACCCAGTTGACGGTATACCTGAACATTCAAAGAACGGTCTTGAATGGTCGGCATGTCATCTTGGATCTGCTTAACTGTGCTGTGAACCAATGTTTCAAGCCATTCACCGTTTGAGAAGCGGCGCGCGTCTTCGTTGGCAAAGGTCAAAATACCATTGTCGTAAGTCGCAATTTTAGCTTCAACCAAATCGCTCAACAGCATGTTGAGCTCGCGATAGCCTTGTTGCTTCTCAGATAGACCTACATCAAGTTTTTGTTCTTTACGGCAGGTCGTTGCTAGGTAGTTCAATGTCGCAAGGCCAGGGCCTAGTTCGAGTGCGTTACTTGCCCAACGTTCACCCAGTTCATAAAGTTTCTGATCCAGTTGCGGAGACAGCTGAACATCGCTGAATTCACCGCGAGCACCGAACACAGTCAGGTAGTCGTCGATGGTGATGCGGTCTTGAACTTGTGCATCTTCTTTACCATTTGGGTACAACCAACACAGCTTGTCACTGTTTGGTTCAACCACGAAGATTGGCCAGTGGTAAGTACGGAATACTTCGTACACAGAAAGTAGGCGGTGACGAAGGCCACAACTTGCGTTGAGCTTCACTTCTTGACCGCGTGCTTTGAGGTCTTCGGCAAGGGTTTGGATAGATTCTTTAATGACGGACGTATTTACGATGGTCGGAATTTCGAAAAACTCACTCGTAATGTCGCGCTTATGCAAAACGCTGTCTAAACGTTTGT
Organism: Vibrio sp. 10N.247.311.12; assembly: GCF_041467515.1. NCBI lineage: Bacteria > Pseudomonadati > Pseudomonadota > Gammaproteobacteria > Vibrionales > Vibrionaceae > Vibrio > Vibrio sp. 10N.247.311.12. The sequence continues at coordinate 30,653 of NZ_JBFSUV010000025.1, read as the reverse complement.
ACATACTGACTTGATTCTTGTCGCCGATAAACACGATGTGGGTGCTGACCGTTCGGTTATCAAGTAATGGGGTGAGCAAGCGAATGGGGTCTTGATCGATAATGCCAACATGAACAGCCATATAAATTCCTTAATAGCGGCTCGCTCATAAAGGTGAAAGAAAAAACGGGAAGCAGCAAGCCTTAATAATCATATAATGACAAAGCTCATAAAAAACAAGGGCAACCCTTGATAAAAGTTGCCCTAGCTCAATTAGTTACCACTATTGGGTAAGAAGTCTCAACAATCTCACTAAATATCTATCGATTCTTCATTTATCTATAGTTTGAATTGATGTACTAAATCACCTTGCTGATTCGCCAAAATTGTTAGGTTTTGGCTGGCTTCTGCAATTGAAGACATCGCTTGGTAACTCTTATCTGCGATATGGTTGATGTCTTCGATGTTGCGTGCAATATCACCAGACGTTTCACTCTGCTCAGCGGCTGCTTGAGAGATGTGTGTACTCATGTGGCTGATCTCTAGAATCAAGGCTTGGATCTCTTCCATCGCACTGTTTGCACTTGAAGCTTGTTGAACCGACATGTCCATATCGCTCATACAGCTTTCAATAACGTTGCTTGCCGTTTTCGAGCTTGATTGCAGATTGCTGATCATAGTCTCGATTTCAGAGGTTGATTGAGTGGTCTTCTGTGCTAGCACTCGTACTTCATCGGCAACGACTGCAAAACCACGACCTTGTTCACCTGCACGCGCTGCTTCGATTGCCGCATTAAGTGCAAGTAGGTTGGTCTGTTCAGCAATACCACGAATAACGTCAAGGATTGAACCAATCTGGCTACTCATCTGTTGTAGCTCGCCTACAGCGCCCACTGATTCAGTAAGGCGAACTTCAAGCTGATTAATGGTGCTGATGTTGGTGTTCATGATCTGACGACCAGACTCAGAAGCCGATTCTACTTGTTGAACCATGGTGAGTGAGCTTTGCGCGCTGTTCGCCACTTCTTGTACAGAATGAGACATCTCTGTCATTGCGGTCGCAACAGTCGCGGTTTGCTCACGTTGGCTGTTCAATTGAGCCTGCGTTTCAGATGACGTCTTCTGGTTGACGCTTGCAGTCTTAGTTAAGTCATCTGAAGCATCATTCAACTTCACAAGGATATTGTGCAGGTTGTCAGCCAAGGTGTTGATGTGACGGCTCACGCGGCTGAATTCGTTGTCGTAGCGAATATCGATACGCTGAGTCATATCACCTTCAGTTAGACCTTCTAATGTACCGAGGATGCGAGTTAATGGCTCTCGTACGCTGTGTGCAATGTGGTAACCAATCGCAGCAGCGAACACAGTCACAACAATGCCAATGGCAATCGCGTTGAATAGGCCTTTGTCGTAGATGCTGCTTGCGTCAGCGAGTGATGAGTTAAGTTGCTCTTCAGCGGTCACGTTGAATGAGTCCAAAACAGCCATCGCTTGGTCAACTTCTAGAGCTAGGTTAGCGATGTTCACGTACAACGCTTGTTTGGCTTGTAGGTAGTTATTGTGTTTGTCTAGTACGCCACCTTTCTGACCAACGTCTTTGGTGAACTTCTGAACCGACTCATCGAAGACATTTTTAAGTGCTGGTAGTTGTGTTGATAGACCTCGATAAGCGTAGTTAAGATGAGTAACGGCCTTTTTGTTTTGGTTAAGGGCTTTTTGAACGAAGGCAACATCAGAGCTAGCAAGTGCATCAGAGGTAATAACTTCTGCGTCTTGCAGTTTGATGAAGTAGCTCTTTGCCATCACTTTTACAGAGATGCTTTTTTGGTCGGCAACGTACTCTTTCATACCAACGGTTAATTCTGAATGTAAGCGTTGGAAGTCACGAGACGCTTTTTGTACTTGTTCTTGTGCTTCGAACATCGCGACGTAGTTGTTCATCGCTTCGTCAGCTTCGGCGAAGTAGCGTTCTTCCATTGCTCTTAATTGCGCGATACGTTCAACAAGTGAAGCATTGTTTTGGCTTGCCGCTTCTAAACTACCGAGAACTTCTGAAAACGAGTTTTGTGATGCAGCAAATTCTGTACGCATTGCAGACATGCGTTCAGCGTTTTGTGTGGTTAAGAAATCTTTGAATGACTTATCAGCAGAAAGCAATTGAACACTCGTTTGATTTGAAAGCGCGACAAGTGGTAATGAGGTTTCTGAGACACTCTCAAAATTGCTGTGTATCTGATTCATGCTGTTCATCATGATGGTTATCGTGACTGCGAACATGATGATGATCAGTGCGAAACCAGCGTACATACGCTTGATCACAGATCCCTTCATGGCTTTCTCCCTAAATAAAAATGCAGACCTAATGTCAGGTCAAAGTAAAACTAACAAAATTATCAGCATTCTATTGAGCTCGGCTTACGCATTTTATGACGCACACGTCAAAAATAGCGCTCAGTTATAACCAACATGCCATTCTTGAGAGCTAAGGCTCGTTTTCTTTGATTTGAACGGTGTTTTTTATTATGCTTTAAAGCAGATTTATTGTGGTTTGATGCGGCATAGCGCATACTCAAAGCATTAAAAAATAAATGTTTTATCGGAGAGAAACATGGCTGAAGAAACCATTTTTACTAAGATCATCAACAAAGAAATCCCAGCAGATCTACTATACCAAGACGATTTAGTAACCGCATTTCGCGATATTAACCCTCGCGCGCCAAGCCATATCCTAATCATCCCAAACAAGCTGATTCCGACAACTAACGATGTTGAAGTCCAAGATGAAGCGATGATGGGGCGCATGTTTACTGTTGCTCGCAAGTTAGCAAAAGAAGAGGGCATTGCAGAAGATGGCTATCGTCTTATCGTGAACTGTAACTCTCACGGTGGCCAAGAGGTTTATCATATTCACATGCACTTGGTTGGCGGCCGTCCACTTGGCCCCCTATTAATGAGCTAATAAAAAGTTAATGAGCTAATGAAAAGCTAACGAGTTAATGAAAGCTAATGAGCTAGTTTAAACGCGCTCATTAGTGGGTTAACACAAGTAGTTAGTTGGAAAATTTGTAGTTTGTATGCCAACTTTAAGTTCTATCTGTTGTCTGAACATCGGCATCGCCTAGGCAGAGGCTAAATCAGTAGGGTTTCAACTGGCTTGAGATCCTTTTTACAACGCGTTTCGTTTTGATAATGAGACCATTAAAGGTCATCAGACCCTAATAAAGTAGGCATTTTAAACATGCACGGAGACGATAAGTGAAGCAACAGTTTAGATTCGCTTCCATTGCCCTGTTATCGGCGTTGACCGTAGGTTGTGCGAGTATGTCTGCAGGAAGCCTGTTCAGTCATTACAGCGCACAAAACAAAGCGATCTACCAAGCCGTTAAATCTGGAGATTATTCAGAGGCTCAGCAAGAGCTACCAGATTACGCGGCAGGCGACATCCTTGATAACTTTGAAAGAGGCAGAATTAATCTGCTGGATCAAAAATACCCTGAGAGTAAGGCTTCGTTTGAAGTGGCTGATCAGGCGGTTACTGAGCAGCAACGCAAAGCCGTGATCTCAATCTCAGACAGTGCAACCAGTGTGGGTGCGTTGGCTGTGAATGACAATATTACCGAGTATGTGCCAGCCGATTACGAGTTGGGCTTTCTTCATCTGTATCTCGGTTTAAATTACCTCAAGAAAAACGATTTAGAAGGTGCGGTGATCGAAATGCGTCGCGCCAACCAAGTTCAAGAACAAGCGAAGAAGCAACGCGAGGCTGAGTTAGACAAAGCAGCCAGCGATGCGAAGAAGCAAGGCTTGTCTGCCAATGTGGGTAGCATCCTTGCCAATTACCCTGATGCGGGTAAGAAACTGCAGTCAGTACAGAATGCGTATCTGATGTTCTTGTCTGGTCTGCTTTATGAAGCGTCAAATGATTTAAACAGCGCCTACGTTGACTATCGTCGTGCTTTGGCTGTGATGCCAGATAACCAAGAAATCATCGATAGAACCATGGCAACAGCCGCTCGTTTAGGGATGCGACAAGATTTAGCAACATTAGAAAAACGCTATAAGCAATCTTCTAAACTTAGTGCAGGTGAAGGGCGAGTGATTGTTCTTCAAGAGCAGAGCGCTGTGCAAGCTATGGACAGTTGGCGACTGGATTTGCCTGTTTATGACAGTCGCGATCAGGGGGCAATATACTCTCTTGCGCTGCCATATTACCCAAGTCAAAACGTAGAGCGTTTTTCTGCCTTGCGAATCAGCGGACAGCCGCTACAAGAACATTTGATCACTGATGTAAACGCGATGGCGCAGAACGATCTATCGGAACGTATGACAAGCATTGTTATTCGCCAAGCGCTACGTGTAGTCGCGAAAGATCGCATTCGAAAAGAAGCAACCAAAGGCGATGATGTCGGTAATATTCTGTTCAACGTGTGGAACACACTGACAGAGCAACCAGACACTCGCAGTTGGCAATCATTACCTGCAGAGATTAAGAGCAGTACGTTTGTAGCAAATAGCGGTCAATATACGTTGGAAGCGGGCGCTAAAACGTACGACTTTGATATTCGAGAAGGGCAGACCACCTTGGTGTGGATTTCTCGACAAGGAAACAATGCAACAATGTGGCATAAACAGCTAGGGAGGCTGTAATGAAAAAGTGGTTAGTGAGCTTAGCAGCGGTTATGGCTCTGGCTGGTTGTGCTGATAATACAGCTGGCGTAAGGGTCGATAGTCTGACTCAGAACGTTTTCTTTGGTGACAAGGTATTGGGCAGCCGTTTACAGGTTGAAGATATTCGCACCGATCTGGTCGACGGTCATACGCGAGGAATCGTTCGTTTAAACAGTAACTATAAAGGCGATCAACATATTCTTTATCGTTTTTACTGGTACGACGATGCCGGGCTTGAGGTCAACCTTAAACAAGGTCCTTGGAAGCAAGCGATTGTTCGTGGTTTTGAAAGTATTTCGTTGTCGGAAGTGTCGGTAAACCCGAAAGCGACTCAGTTCAGAGTCCAGTTCCGAGAGCAGTAAGTTAGATTAAACGGGTCTCATGATTCGTAAATACAAGAATTTAAGAGTGTGGGTAACCCCGCTCAGTGATAAGTTGAGGAAACAAAATGAAAAAGAGTGTCATTGCGCTACTAGGTTTAGCGGTTATTTTAGGCGGTTGTTCAAACAAGGTAAGCTACGGTGATGCACAAGCAGTAGAAACCACGACAATCGATTTCGGTTCAACTGACCTTCAAACGATTGCGGGTGAAATGGTCGATAGCATGATGGCGTCTGGTTCTGTGTCTTACATTACTCGTGAACAGCGTCCAATCGTGTTTGTAGAGCGAATCAAGAACAAAACAAGTGAGCACATCGATACTGAGTCAATCACTGACACTATCAGTACTAAGATGCTGAACTCTGGTAAGTTCCGTTTCGTTGATATGGACCGTGTAGAGTCTGTTCGTGACCAATTGAACTTCCAAAACAACGATGAGCTTGTAAACCAAAGTTCAGCGATTCAATTCGGTAAAATGGTTGGTGCTCAGTACATGCTGTACGGCAACCTATCAAGCATCGTTAAGAAAGCGGGTAGCGATGAAGACGTATACTACAAAATGACGATGCGTCTAATGGATCTTGAGTCTGGCTTGATTGAATGGGCTGACGAGACTGAAATCCGTAAGCAACAATCTAAGAGCCTACTAGGCCTTTAATTTCGCTTACTTGCCAACTATGCGCAGCCGGATTTGACAATGTCTAGTATTGGCAGCGCTTAATCTTGACAGCGTATAGCTTGGTCACACGCCAATGCAGTGCATGATGTGCTGTTTATGAAGAGACACTGGCTTTTGGTCAGTGTCTTTTTTGTAGGGAATGAAGACGTTTATAGGGAGTAAATATGGCAATTTTTTCTTGGTCTGAGGCTAAGCTTCTTGATACCAGTTTGAGTTCGCTTGACGGTTACTTTTCTGAGCCTCCAGTTAGAGCACAGACATTAACAGGCGGTTTGACCAATCGATGTTGGAAGTTGGTCGATGCCGATGGTACTGCGTATGTTTGGCGGCCAACCACACCTATCACCAAAGCGTTCTTCATTTCTCGCCATGAAGAGTACCAAGTGCTGTCTGCCATTGAGCGACTCGGTATCGGGCCAAGCCCAATGGTAGTGAATGAGCAGGGGTTACTGGTTGAGTGGATTGCGGGTGAGACACTTTACGAAGATCTAGAACTCGATGACCTGTTGAAAACGCTGATCTCTGTTCATCTGGTTAATACTGCGCGATTACCACTGCAACCATTCAGTTTCACGGCGCGAGTCGACCATTACTGGCTGCAGCTTGATGCGATTCATAAGACCGAAGCCTGCACTAAGATTTATCAAGAGTGGCGCGTGGCTCCGAGTATTACCAATGTTGACCTGTCTTTGTGCCATTTTGACTTAGGTGGTTATAACCTAGTGAGAAACAGTGACTGCATTAAGATTATTGATTGGGAATACGCTGCGCTCGCAGACCCTAGGCTCGATTTGACATTAACCATTGCGGTTGCTGGCGCGCCAGTCACAGAAGCGGTTGAGAAGTACTGTCAGCTGCGAGGAATCCATGATGTTCAGCCTTGGCTTGATGGTGTAGAAGCATGGTTACCAAGAAGCCAGATGATGGCGATGCTATGGTATTTACTTGCTCATCAGCTTTGGGGCGATGAAAGTTATCTGCGTGAAGCGGAGGCTCTGAGTCACACTTTATGTAGCTAGGATCACGTTTAGGAAGTGAAAAATATAATTTCTCAGCTGTTACCTTTAAAACCTTGTTTTTCGTGTTAGATTGATCAAAACGTACCAATATTCAACGGGGGAGGTACAATGATTATCTATCTACATGGCTTCGACTCAACAAGCCCGGGCAATCACGAAAAAATACTGCAGTTGCAATTCATTGATGATGACGTTCGTTTCATCAACTACAGTACTTTGCATCCAAAACACGATATGCAGCATCTGCTAAAAGAAGTGCATAAGGTGATAGAGCAATCCGATGATCCGCATCCCATTATTTGTGGTGTAGGTTTAGGTGGTTTTTGGTCTGAGCGTATTGGTTTCTTATGTGGGATTAAGCAGGTGGTGTTCAACCCTAATCTGCACCCTGAGAACAACATGGTAGGTCGAATTGACCGTCCAGAAGAGTACGAAGACATCGCAACTAAATGTGTTGCTCAGTACCGTATGAAAAACAAAGGACGCTGTTTAGTGGTGCTTTCTCGTGAAGATGAAATTCACGACAATACCAAAACAGCTGCCGCGCTAGAAGATTACTATGATGTAATCTGGGATGAGAAAGAGAGTCATAAATTCAAAAAGATCTCTCAACATCTTCAAGCAATGAAAGCGTTCAAAAACGCTTAATCAATCCAGATGTTTTATAAAAGCAGTGCTCAATGAGTGCTGCTTTTTCACATCTGAATCTTAGAGATTGGTATTGATAAAGTAGTTGTATATGTTTTATCGGTCGGTTTGTGCATTTATAGATCAGTTTGCGCAAACGTTAACTAATTAGTCGCGAATCCTCATTGAGGGTAAGGATTTTTTTGTTGCGGTCATCTTTTTGCTATATATAATGTTCCCAAGCAAAATATTTTGACAAATATCAAAAAAAATTGAGAGCGAGTGAAAAAACTTGCCCATAATTTGTGTTCTGCCTCTCAGGTAGTCACCTTTTTTATCCACGTGAGCAAAGCAACAAACCATTATTTGTTGTTTGTAACCCCTCTAACTACTCGGTGAGCTGTCGTTATTCTTTTTCGCGGTAACCCAATTTGTAACAGCCTTCGCATTCAAGGCCGAGTAGATACATAGAATTTATCGGTTGGAGTAATCGAGCCGAACCCCATTTATTCATTTTGTAGAGGATTGTCATTGTGACAAAAATTATCGTAGTAGGCGGCGGTGCTGGTGGTTTAGAACTAGCAACTAAGCTAGGCCGCACTTTAGGTCGTAAGAAACGTGCCCATATTACTCTGGTAGACCGTAAAGCAAGCCACCTATGGAAACCATTACTTCATGAAGTAGCAACGGGCTCACTGGATGAAGGTGTTGATGCATTAAGCTACCGTGCGCACGCAAAAAACCATTACTTCGATTTCCAAATGGGCAGCCTGAACGACATCGATCGTGAGCGTAAAGTGATTGCACTAAGCGAGCTTACAGACGAGCACGGTGAACTGTTGATGCCAAGCCGTGAACTTGAATACGATATTCTAGTGATGGCGCTAGGCTCAACGTCAAACGACTTCAACACTCCAGGCGTTCGTGACAACTGTATTTTCCTTGATAGCCCAGAGCAAGCACACCGTTTCCGGACAGAAATGAACAATCAGTTCTTAAAGCTTCACGCTAAGAACGGTCAAGGCACGGTAGACATCGCGATTGTTGGTGCTGGTGCAACTGGTGTAGAGCTTTCTGCAGAGCTACACAACGCCGTTAAAGAACTTCGTACTTACGGCTTCGGCGACCTAGATTCAAGCAAGCTGAACGTAAACCTAGTTGAAGCGGGTGAGCGTATTCTTCCAGCTCTACCTCCTCGTATTTCAAGTGCAGCACACTCTGAGCTAACCAAGCTTGGTGTGAACGTTCGTACGAATACGATGGTGACTCAGGCGGATTCTGACGGCCTAACAACCAAAGATGGTGACAAGATCCCAGCTCAAATCATGGTATGGGCAGCAGGTATCAAAGCACCAGATTTCATGAAAGATATCGGTGGTCTTGAAACCAACCGTATCAACCAGTTGGTTGTGAAGAACACGCTGCAAACAACACTGGATGACAACATCTTTGCAATCGGTGACTTGGCGCAATGTACACAAGCAGACGGTTCATTCGTTCCGCCACGTGCACAAGCGGCTCACCAAATGGCAAGCTGTGCATTCAGCAACATCATTGCTAAGTTGAACGGTCGTGACCTGAAAGACTACATCTACAAAGACAAAGGCTCGCTAGTTTCACTTAGCCGTTTCTCTACGGTAGGTAGTTTGATGGGTAACCTGACGAAAGGCTCGATGATGGTCGAAGGTCGTATTGCTCGTGTGGTTTACATCTCTTTGTACCGCATGCACCAGATGGCGCTTCACGGCTTAATCAAAACATCACTGATGATGCTGGTTGGTCGTATTAACCGTGTACTTCGTCCAAACCTAAAGCTTCACTAATCAGGTAAGCCTTCTCAGAGCATTACGCTGATAATAAAAAAGAGCTCTTCGGAGCTCTTTTTTGATCGTGTCGATTATGGATTATCGCAGGTGTTGAACTCATTTCTGCTGTTAAGACGTTGGAGGTAGCACAGAATAAACCACGCCATCTTTCGGCTTACCGTTAAACAGAAATCGATTCTGGGCAATGGTTTCTCGCTCAGCGCCACACTTCTCGATCAACTTTTGGCTGGGTAGGTTCTCGGTATCGCAGACAATCTCCAAACGCGTTAACTTGAGTTGCGCGAAACAAAATTCAAATAGGGCGAACATCGCTTCTTTGGCGATCCCTCTCCTTTGAAAGTCATCACCGACCCAATAACCTAAACTCGCCATATTAAAGGTGTGGTAAAGCTCATTAATGGCAACCATACCGACTAACTTATCGCTTTTTCGTTCAAAGATGCCAAAGCCAAACGCATCGGCTTTCACCCAGTTCAGGCGAGTTGCCAGAATAAATTTCTCGGCCTCGACGATAGAAAACTCTTTATGACACCAGTCGACCCATGGCAGCAAGCTAGGGGAGGACTTAACCAGCTGAGAAAATTCTTGAGCATCTGAGGCCTCAATGATTTTAAGGCTAAGATTTTGTGTGTTGATCTGAAATTCAGGGCTCATAGAGCGTACCAAGTAACGTGTAAGTACTGAGCAAAGAGAGTCAGTACAGAATAAAGATAGATAGCACTTAATAAAACGCCCTCACTAGGAGGGCGGATTGAATTATTTATATAATTATAGCCGAATCGGCAAGTAATTTACTGCGCTACACGTCTAACTTGAATCACCATTCCAAGAAGTGGGTGGTCAAGGTAATGAGTTTCTGTACTGCGCATACGACGTTTTTGGTCCATGCGGTAGCTCTTAAGGAACTCTTGGACTTCAACCGTCGGAGAAATTTCAGTTAGATTGCCCACCTGGACGTTGCTTTCTGCGCCACTTACTGGTGAATCTAGCTCAATTTGTTGCTCTTGTAGAGTCACTTCACGAACGCTTGGCGCTTTTAAATCTAATGTCGTTTCAGCGTATAGGTAGTGCTGAACGTAGATTTGCAGCTTGCCGTCTAATTCGTAGAGTGGCTTATCAATGGTCTCTTCTTGGAACCCATCAGCGCTGCCTGCAGTGATTGCGCCTTTTTCAGAGCCATCAGCATTAAACTGTTTAGAGAAATCTTTACCTGCTTGAATATGGAAAACAGGTGCCGAGCTCTTACCTTGGTCGCCTTGACGCCAAGCGGTATGCATCAGAACTTCAAAGCCAGCGTGTTTACGTAGCTTGTCTTTCTGAGGCGTTAACTTGTATTCCGAGTAAGGTAGCATTTGAACGCCTTTCTTTGCTCTGTATTGGGTATCTTGAAATGAACCAACGCGTTCAAGTGAAATCTTAGGCTGTGTATTTGGCCAAGATTCGTTCACCTTCTCTGCATCAACAGCGCGCTTAAAAATGATCACTTCTATATCAAATTGTCTCTGCGCCAAACTTGGCAGTGAGACGAACAATAGTAGCAGTGGGATCAGTCTTTTCATTTTTACTCCGTCTTCCAGTCGAACTACCGGCTGGATAATTTATATGTGCAAGTGGATTGGGTCTTATGCTGAAGGCAGCAAGTTTTGTCTGAATTCGCCCAATAAATCACTAACAAATTGAATTCGTTTCCGTCTGTCGACCAATGGTATCGTAAACTTGAACTTTGTTGGTCCTTCCATTGAAAACTTTTGCGGTTGAGATTGCAACAGTTTAACAAGGTAGGTCGGGTTTATGTCAGCATCCGGGTAGAATTCTAAGAATCCACCCTTATCGTGGGCTTCAATTTTCTTCGCTTTGATAGACGCTGCGGCTAATTTTAGCTCAGAAACTGATAACAAGTTCTTGGTTGCATCAGGCAGAAGGCCGAAGCGATCAATCAGCTCGACTTTCAACTCTGCCAATTCGTCGGAGTCACTCACACTCGCAATACGCTTATAGGTAGACAAACGTGTATTGATGTCTGGGATGTAGTCATCTGGTAATAGTGCTGGCAAACGCATCTCAATTTCAGTTTGTTCACGCAGTAGGTCATCAAGCGATGGCTCTCGACCTTCCTTCAATGCTTCAACCGCTTGTTCAAGCATCTCCATGTACAAGGTGAAACCAACTGACTGGATTTGACCACTCTGTTCATCACCTAACAGCTCACCCGCACCACGAATCTCTAAATCGTGAGTTGCTAAGGTAAAGCCTGCGCCCAAGTCTTCGAGCGAAGCAATCGCATCCAATCGCTTGATCGCATCTTTGGTCATTGCTTTAGGGTGTGGCGTTAACAAGTAAGCATAAGCTTGGTGGTGCGAACGACCTACACGACCACGTAATTGGTGCAGCTGTGCTAAACCAAGGTTATCGGCTCTGTCCATCAAGATGGTATTTGCCGTTGGTACGTCGATACCGGTTTCAATGATGGTTGTACACACCAGTAAGTTGAAGCGCTGGTGGTAGAAGTCATTCATGATGCGTTCCAGTTCGCGCTCTCGCATCTGGCCATGAGCTACAGTCACGCGCGCCTCTGGAATCAGCTTTTGCAATGACTCTGCTGTTTTCTCAATCGTGTCGACTTGGTTGTGTAGGAAGTAAACCTGGCCACCACGCATGATTTCACGCAGCACCGCTTCTCTGACGATGGCATCATCACTCTCGCGAACGAAGGTTTTAATTGCCAAGCGTCGTGCGGGTGGTGTAGCGATGATCGAAAGGTCACGCATGCCACTCATTGCCATGTTCAGCGTTCGCGGGATCGGTGTCGCAGTAAGCGTTAGAATATCGACATCCGCACGCATCGCTTTCACTTTCTCTTTCTGACGCACACCAAATCGGTGTTCTTCATCGACAACCAGCAAGCCAAGGTCTTTAAACTTAATATCACTCGAAAGTAGCTTGTGAGTACCCACTAAGATATCGACCTTACCGTCGGCGACATCTTGCATGATCAACTTCTGCTCTTTAGCTGATTTGAATCGGGATAGAACCTCAACACGAATCGGCAAGTTGGCGAAACGGTCACGGAAGTTTTCGAAGTGTTGCTGAGCAAGTAGAGTAGTAGGAACTAAAACCGCTACTTGTTTGCTGTTGTCGGTACAAACGAATGCTGCACGCATCGCGACTTCGGTTTTACCAAAGCCAACATCACCACACACCAAACGGTCCATGGCTTTGGCTTGGCACATATCAGACATAACGGCATTGATGGCCATCGCTTGGTCATCGGTCTCTTCAAACGGAAAGCCAGATTTGAAAGTCGCGTATTGGCCACGGTCGAGTACAAACTTGTAGCCAGGTTTTAGCTCACGCTTAGCGTAAACATCAAGTAGCTCTGCTGCAACGTCACGTACTTTCTCCGCGGCGCGTTTACGAGCTTTTTGCCATGCTTCGCCACCGAGTTTATGCAGAGGTGCTGAATCTTCAGCGCCACCCGAGTAACGCCCGATTAAGTTCAAAGATGCTACTGGCACGTAGAGCTTGGCATCGTTTTGATACTCAAGCGTTACATATTCGGTTTTCATGCCACCGGCTTCGAGTGTTTGCAAGCCAATGTAGCGACCAATACCGTGGTCAATGTGAACAACAGGTTGACCCGGTTTAAGTTCGGCTAAGTGACGAATGACAGTGTCGCTGTTAACACTTTTTTTGTCTTTCTTACGGCGCTGAACAACGCGATCACCCAACAGGTCGCTTTCACAGATAAGGGCGATGTTTTGCTCTTCATGGATAAAACCGTGTTCAGCAGAGCCAAGGATGAGGCTGAACTTGTCTTTGCCTTTAATTGAGGCATCGAGGTTTTCAACTTCGCTTGGTCGTACTTTAATACCACGAAGCAGTTCACTCAGCGCTTCACGACGACCTTCTGATTCAACCGAAAATACTACTTTGCCGTCGAAGGCTTCTGTGAACTTTCTTAGGTTAGCTAAAGGTTCTTTATTTTGATGCTGAACGCTGAGGTCAGGTAATGACACGACAGGCAAGTTGGTGCGGCCTGCTTTCTCTTCAATCGAATCTAGACTCAGGTTAACTTGTGGCTTCTGTTTGAAGTGAGCGAACAGCTCGTCTTTCTTCAACCACAGTTGTTCAGGCGTGAGAAGTGGCCGTAATGGGTCAACACCGCGCTGTTCGTATCGGTGAGCGACATCAGTAAGGAACGAATCAACCGCGGTTTCTACGTCACCCAGAACCAAGAGTTGCGCTTCATCGGCAACATAGTCAAACAGTGTTTCTGTGTGATCGAAGAATAGAGGCTGCCAGTACTCAATACCCGCAGGCCATGTGCCTTTAGATACCTGCATGTAAACTGACTCTGGTTCACGGCGGGCATCAAACTGTTGGCGCCAGCGAATACGGAAGTCTTCAATCGCCGTTTCCGAGGTTGGGAATTCGTGCGCTGGTAACAGGCGGATCTCAGAGATGTCTTCAATAGAACGCTGGTTTTCAGGATCGAAAGTACGAATAGTGTCGATTTCGTCATCGAAAAAATCGATTCGATACGGGTCTTTACTGCCCATTGGGAACAGATCGAGAATAGAGCCACGGCTTGCGTATTCACCGGGGCCAAACACTTGGTCAACGTAACGATAGCCTGACTTTTCAAGCTGTAGACGCAGTTTCTCTAAAGAGTAGAGATCGCCCGTTTTCACCATTAACGTGTGTTGTAGCAAAAAGTCACGCGGTGACTGGCGTTGCAATAACGTGCTGATCGGAACGATCGTGATGCCATCTTTTAGTGTTGGCAGTGCGTAAAGGCGTGCGATACGATCTGAGATGATCTCTTGGTGCGGCGAGAAGCTATCGTATGGCAGCGTTTCCCAGTCAGGGAATAATGCGACTTCATGTGCCGTAAACTGTTCAATTTCAGATTGAAGCTTAAGCGCCACTTGTGGGTCGGGTACAGCCAAGACGGTATGGCTGTTGTGTTGCTCTGCGAGTTTGGCAATGGCAAGAGCGAGAGACGAACCGACTAGGTTACCGATGTGCTTTTTGTCACCGGCACCTTTAAGTTTAGGTAGTGTAAATATGGATTTTTTGGTCATGTTAATTTACTTGTTATCTCGGTCTAGAGAGCGTTGACGCAAGAGTTTCTGTTGTTGATAAAGTGCCGCTTTAATTAGCAGGTCTTGGTCGGTATCGCGAAGATGAGCGTATTTAAATTTGATTTCGAAACCTGAGTCTTTCGCCTCGCTAGCAAATACTGCTGCGTAGCAATAAATGGCTGCAGCTGGGTGCTCTAGAAAAAGTTTGGCTTTTACTAAGCGACCCGGCTCGATGTCTGCTTTTGAAAAGCAGGAAAACTGACTCGCACCAAATGAATAGGTGTGAGTGCGAAATTTCTCATCATCTTGCTGCGATAACATAAAGCTCAACAAGAGGTTTAATTTTGAGTTTTGTGCATCCAATAAACTGGTGACATTCTTCAAGTCGCTGTTTTTCAGTTCCGCTCGAGCGCTGTCAGCTAACAGATCCAATTGGCTAAATTCACTTGCCACCACAAATGGTGCTGGGATCTCAGATTCGAATTGAATTTGAGAAGGTAAAGTGAAGCCGCTGTCCATTGGTTCAATATTAGCGGTAAGGCTATGGTGAACGGTGAAAAACTCTTGTTCTGTCATGCGTTAGTTCCTTGAAGTGATCTATTGATTATCGCTATGTGGCCGCAGTAATCAAGGTCAGTTAATTGAAAGTCTCAAATAGTTGTTTGAAATTTGGCTATTTGACAAGGTTCTGTTTTTCAAGCCTAACTAATTGAGTTAATTCACTCTATATTTTCAATTAACCCCTACACAGTAACAGCAATACCCGTTACATTAACCCGCATCCCCTTTAGATGGTTCAAAGTATGTTTCATCCTATTTCGTTGTTTGTTGGCCTACGCTATTTGAAAGGCCGTTCAGGTGATCGCTTTAGCCGTTTTGTTTCTTATATGTCGACGGCAGGTATCACCATTGGTGTGCTGTCTTTGGTTACTGTTTTATCGGTAATGAATGGATTCGAAGCGCAGTTAAAAGACCGAATTCTTGGTGTTCTTCCTCAAGCGGTGGTTTATGAGCAAGGTGGCACTACCTCTCTTTCTGCCCAAGCGCCTAATTTTGCAGAGCAAATCTCGCTTAATGGTCACGTTGAACCGATTGTCCGCAGTGAGGCAGTGATTCAGAGTCCGGCTCAATTATCTGCGGGTTTGTTAATTGGCATTGAACCCAATTCAGATGACCCTCTTCAGAACCACTTGATTGCGGGCAGATTGTCTTCACTTAAAGCGGGTCAATATCAGTTGTTCCTCGGTCATACTTTGGCGAGAAATTTGAAGGTATCTATGGGTGACAAAGTTCGCTTGATGGTGACCAGCGCTAGCCAATACACCCCATTAGGTCGTATTCCAAGCCAACGAAATTTCACCGTTGCCGGTATTTTCAATACAGGTTCTGATATCGACGCTCAACTGATGGTGACAGACATCCAAGACGCTGGGCGTTTGATGCGTTATAAATCAGACACTATTTCAGGCTGGCGACTATTTTTTGAAGACCCGTTTGAAGTCGCAGAGTTATCAACTCAGCCATTACCGGAAGGTTGGTTGTGGAGCGACTGGCGAGACCAACGAGGTGAGCTATTCCAAGCCGTTCGTATGGAAAAAAACATGATGGGTTTAATGCTTGGGCTTATCATCGGTGTTGCTGCTTTCAATATTATCTCAGCACTTATCATGGTGGTGATGGAGAAGCAGTCTGAAGTCGCGATTCTTAAGACCCAAGGCATGACTGATGGTCAAGTCATGGGGATCTTCATGGTTCAAGGCGCAAGTAGTGGCGTGATTGGTGCGCTCTCTGGTGGTGTGTTAGGCGTTGCTCTAGCGATGAACCTTAATACTATTTTAGAGGCGATGGGCGTTGCTCTATTCTCCTTTGGTGGACAGTTGCCAATTCTGATTAACCCAATTCAAATCGCTGTTGTTGTGGTTTTGGCTATTGCACTTAGCCTGATTGCCACTGTATTCCCTTCTTATCGTGCATCGTCTGTGAAACCTGCTGAGGCCCTTCGTTATGAGTAATTTTCTTCAATGTAATGATATCCGTAAAACGTACCGTGAAGGCTCGTTAGATACTGAGGTGCTCAAGGGAGTCAGCTTTGAAATCGAAAAGGGTGAGCTAGTAGCAATCATCGGTACCTCTGGCTCGGGCAAAAGTACCTTACTGCATATCTTAGGCGCATTAGACGATGCTTCTGCGGGCAGTGTGAGTTTTCTTGGTCAAGATTTAGCATCTTTGAGTTCGAATAAGCAGGCGAAGCTTCGCAACCAGCATCTTGGCTTTGTGTATCAGTTCCATCATCTTCTATCTGACTTTTCAGCTTTAGAAAACGTGGCGATGCCGTTATTGATTGGCGGCGAAAAGCCCGCTAAAGCAAAGCAAGAAGCACAACGTTTGTTGGACAAAGTTGGATTGAGTCACCGCGTGGACCACCGACCTTCAGAGCTTTCTGGTGGCGAGAGGCAACGTGTGGCGATTGCTCGTGCATTGGTGAATAAGCCTGCGCTAGTGTTGGCGGATGAACCAACCGGTAACCTTGACCATAACACCGCACTGTCTATTTACGACTTAATGCGTGAACTGAACCGTGAATACGATACTGCCTTTTTGGTCGTGACTCACGATGGTGAACTTGCCGGTAAGATGGATCGCCAACTTCACATGCAAGATGGTTTACTGGTCAACGTAGAAAAAGAGGAGAGCTAAGTGTTTTCCTCTTTATCTCTATTGATAGGCGGCCGATTTAGCCGTGCGAAACAACGAGACAAGATGGTGTCGTTCATCTCATTGTCTTCGACCATTGGTATTGCGGTTGGTGTCGCGGTGATCATTATCGGCTTATCTGCGATGAATGGCTTTGAGCGAGAGCTTCAATCACGAGTACTTTCTGTCATTCCTCATGGTGAATTTGAAGGCGTGAATGAGCCTGTGACTCGTTGGGAGCACGTGATTGAGGAGTCGGTTAAGCACGATAAAGTCGTTGCTGCTGCGCCTTATGTAAAAATTACAGCGCTTGCTGAAAAGGGCAAAGAACTCAAAGCAATTGAAGTTCGCGGCGTTGACCCACAACTTGAGCAACAAGTATCGAGCCTGTCGAGTTTTATCGATAAGCAAGCTTGGAGTGAGTTTAAAGCAGGGCAACAACAAATCATCTTAGGTTCTGGTGTAGCGAATGTGCTGGGTGCGAAAGTCGGTGATTATCTGACTTTGATGATTCCAGCGGTAAACGGTTCTGTGAAGGTTCAGGCGCCAAAGCGTGTTCGAGTGAAAGTGGTTGGCTTGCTGACGCTTAATGGTCAGATAGATCACAGTTTGGCGCTAATCCCGATTGGTGATGCTCAGGTCTACGCAAACTTAGGTGAGGCGGTAACTGGGGTTTCTTTGAAAGTGACCGATGTGCTGAACGCGAACTCTATTGTGCGTGAAGTGGGCAATCAGCTTGATGTGTATGTGTATCTACGAAGCTGGCAGCAGAAGTTTGGTTTCTTGTATCGAGATATCCAACTCGTTCGTACCATCATGTATCTGGTGATGGTACTGGTTATTGGTGTGGCTTGTTTCAATATTGTCTCGACGCTAATGATGGCAGTAAAAGACAGAGCATCAGAGATCGCGATTTTAAGAACCATGGGTGCATCAGACGGCCTTGTGAAGCGCATCTTTGTTTGGCAGGGCGTATTCTCAGGCGTGTTAGGCAGTTTAGTGGGCAGTGCAATAGGTGTGCTAGTCGCTCTTAATCTCACGACACTAATCAAAGGACTTGAAAAGTTGGTCGATCACCAGTTCTTGTCCGGTGATATCTATTTTGTCGACTTCTTGCCATCACAACTTGATATGACGGATGTTGTTGTGGTTTCCGGCACTGCGATTGTGCTGAGTTTACTGGCGACATGGTACCCAGCATCACGCGCGGCGAAGTTGAATCCAGCCTCAGTGCTGAGTTCTAAATAGCATTCGCCTAAATAACAGGCCGTCAGTTTTCAGTCGATACAAGAAAGGATCCCAGTGGGATCCTTTTTTATTGAATTCAATTCGTGTTCTTTACGACTTTCGTTACATGCCAATCTTGCAGAGGTAAGTAGCTCATCCGATTTTAACTTGTGTACGTTTTAAGTGAAGCGCATACAAGGTTAGATTGAATAACAAGAAATGGCGTTCAGTGCCTTGCTTGTCGCTTCTTCCAACTTCTTACTACTGAGTAGCGCCATAAACCGCGAATACCAAAGTAGCCAATCATTGCTGAAACCACGCCACAAATCAGACAACCCAATAAGAACGGAGGCCCTATAGTGCTCATTTGCGCCAAGATGAAGTCCCAAGACAATTCGAAATGGAAGGCTTGCGGTGGCACATGCATAACAAACGCCCCGACTTTATAAGCAAAGTAGAAGAGAACAGGCATGGTAACCGGGTTACTGATCCAAACAAGTGCGACAGCTAAAGGCAGGTTAACGCCACATGCGACAGCAAGGCCTGCAGACATAATCATTTGACTTGGTAGAGGGACAAACGCCATGAATAACCCAACAGCAAACGCGCCAGCCGCAGAGCGACGATTAAGGCACCATAAGTTGGGGTTGTACAAAACATTGCCAAAAACTTTCAATGCTTTCTGACGCTTGATTAGATCATGGTCAGGCATAAATCGTTTGATAAACTTTCTTGGCATAGGAGGAAGCTACTCTCTTGTTTAACACTTGGTTCTTGATTTCATTTGCTGCGACAGTTGTGTCTGCCAGCTTCTGGCCTGTGATGCCACATTGGGTTTGGGCACCATTGATGCTGTTGTTACTGCTAGCACCAACAAAGTATAGCGTTTTCCGGAGTGCAAGAGGTCCAGTAACAGCATTGATACTAGTTATCTGCCTAGGGAATGCGATTGAAATACAAACGAGTCGCTTATTCCAATCAGGGCAGAATACTACCATAAATGCGTCGGTTGTTAGCCTTTTTAGTGAAAATAGCCACGGTTTTGAAAGCGTAATAGTAGTCAGATCAATTGGCGGCGAAAAATTAATCTTTCCTCAATTGATAAAATTGCGTTTGTTTACTCCTTTCAAGCTAACGCTTGGAGATGATGTCTATTTATCGGCCTCAATAAAGCCGATATGGGGCAAACTCAACGAAGCCGGCTTTGACCGAGAAAAGTACTTCTTTAGTGCTGGCGTGGTTGCCAATGCAACTTACAGAGCAGATACCAAGTACCGAATTCATTCTAGCACCAACTTACGCGCCCAATGGTTTGAAGCCAGCCTTGAAAGGTTAAGTCTGCTGGCAAATCAAGATCTCATTATCGCTTTGAGTTTTGGATATCGAGACCTTATTCCGCCTCAGCGGTGGGATATGCTTAAAAGCAGTGGCCTGATTCACTTGATGGCTATTTCGGGGCTGCATATTGGGATTGCCTTTGGTATCGGCTATCAGATTGGCAAGATATTAAGGTTACTTTCCCCTTCATTTCTTTGGTTACCTACAATATTCGGGCTCGGCTTGGCGTATTTCTATAGTTGGTTTGCTGGATTCACGCTGCCAACTTTGAGAGCTTTGGTGATGTGCGTTATCGCGAGTTATTTCTTGTGGCGTGGGCAAAATATCAGTTTGCTTCGGTATGTTACTTTAAGTGTGTGCGTGGTTCTGCTGATTTGGCCGTTTTCAGCTTTGTCGAGCAGTTTTTGGTTGTCCTTTGGTGCATTGGGCGCTGTTTTCTATATCGCCTGTAATACTCAGCGCTCAGCTTCAAGCTTTACATTTATCGACTACGCACTCCAACTTATTAAGCTTCAACTGATGCTGACATTCCTTATCGCGCCTTCCTCGATGTTGTTTTTCAAAGGAGTCAGTTTAGTCTCTGTTTTCTACAACTTGTTCCTTTTGCCTTGGGTATCGATGGTGACGATCCCGCTGTTGTTTCTGGCAATGTTTCTAAGCTTAATATCGGAGTCAGTGTCTGGCGTGGTTGGTATAACAGCGCTAGACAATGATTTGGTCAGTCAGCTGTGGAAGTTAGTCGACTTATCGCTTGAGCCTCTCGTATTTAGTCTTCCTTTCTCTGAGCGATTTTGGATCCAAGTCGATAATCAGACGATTGCATTATCAGTATTCCTTATCTTGTTTTTGAGCTTTGTTAGTCGGTATTTCAAGCGAACATTATCGATATTGGTAACTGCAGTGTTTGTGCTGTGGTGGGAGTTCAGCAAACCCCAGCAAGACAAACTAACTATTGATATCTTGGATGTTGGGCATGGGTTGTCTTTGGTCTTGGAAAAGAACAATCAGATTGTTGTTTATGATCTTGGCAATGCGTGGCCAGGAGGCTCGGTTGTTGAGTCTTTGTTGATTCCTACTTTGAATCAGCGGGGGATTTATGAATTAGAAGGCGTGATTGTGAGTCATTTCGATTCTGACCATGCTGGTGGTTATCCGGCATTACTTGAGAACTATACGCCAAAGTGGATAAGAACCAGTCAGAACATTATTCAAGAACGCCAATCTATCACTCAAGCCCCGTCTAATATTCAAACATGTACTATTGGAGAGGTTTGGAACTGGCAAGATGTTGTTTTTGAGGTGTTGTGGCCGCCTAAGCAAGTAAAGAGGGCGTATAACCCACATTCGTGTGTGGTCAAGATCTCAGATCATAGTGCTGATTTCTCAATGTTGCTCACTGGTGATATTGAACTGGTAAGTGAGTGGTTACTTGCTCGTGAAGGAGAACAGCTAAGGAGTGATGTTATGTTGGTTCCGCATCATGGCAGCGATTCGTCATCGATTAAGTCGTTTATTGAGGCGGTGTCTCCTCAGCTGGCGATAGCTTCTCTTGCCAAAGGCAACCAGTGGGGAATGCCGAGTGAGTTTGTTATTGAACGTTATCAGGAAGCGGGGAGTACTTGGCTAGATACTGGAGAAAGCGGACAAATAACCATCACTCTTAGCAAAGAAGGTTGGCAATATCATGCGATTAGAGAACAACAAGGCGGGCAGTGGTATAGGCAGATGCTCCGTAAGGGAGTAGAATAGATAGATTATTGTGAGAAAATTAAGCGATTCTATGTCAACACAAACAGATGAAACTACCTGGGTCACATTTAAAAGACTTTGGACTTATATTCGTTTATATAAGGCCGGCCTAGGTGTTGCGGTAATTGCGCTTATTATAAATGCCGTTTCTGATACCTATATGATTTCCTTACTAAAGCCGTTACTTGATGAAGGCTTTGGTAATGCTGAATCTGACTTTTTACGTACACTTCCACTTATTATCTTTGCCATGATGTTCGTTCGTGGCGTCAGTGGCTTTGTTTCAACCTATTGCTTGAGTTGGGTCTCTGGCAATGTGGTGATGGAAATTCGTCGTAAGATTTTCAGCCATTTCATGCACATGCCTGTTTCTTTCTTCGATAAAGAACAGACAGGCGCATTGCTATCTCGAATTACTTACGATTCAGAGCAAGTGTCTGCAGCAACCAGTAAAGCGTTAGTCAGTATTGTCCGTGAAGGTGCAAGTATTATTGGCTTGTTGACGCTGATGTTCTGGAATAGTTGGCAGTTATCTTTGGTGTTATTTGCTGTAGCGCCTTTGGTTGCTTGGGCGATCAGTATCGTATCGAAGCGATTCAGAAAGATCTCTAAGAACATGCAAACTAGCATGGGTCACGTTGCTTCTTCAGCTGAACAAATGCTGAAAGGGCATAAAGTGGTTCTAACTTACGGTGGTCAAGATCTAGAAAAACACCGCTTTGATAAAGTTAGTAACCAAATGCGCCAACAAAGCATGAAGTTAATCACTGCTCAAGCGGCCGCTAACCCGATTATTCAAATGATCGCATCAGTTGCGATTGTTGTTGTTCTATTCCTTGCTAGTGTCGATTCTATTAAAGCCGAGCTTACTCCTGGTACGTTTACCGTTGTCTTCTCTGCAATGTTTGGTCTATTACGTCCGCTAAAGGCGTTAACTAACGTAACGTCTGAATTCCAACGTGGTATGGCTGCGAGTACGACTCTATTTGGCTTGATGGATCTAGATACCGAGCAAAACAAAGGAACGTTGAAACCTGAAACTGTAACGGGTGAAGTTGCAGTAAAAGATGTCACGTTTACTTATGACGGTGCAGAAAAACCAGCACTTGATAAGGTCAGCTTTAATATACCGAAAGGTAAAACGGTTGCGCTTGTTGGGCGATCGGGTTCGGGTAAGAGTACCATTGCCAACCTATTTACTCGTTTTTATGACGTAGACTCTGGTTCAATTGAGCTTGATGGCCACGACATTCGTGATTACGAATTGAGAAATCTGCGTGAGCACTTTGCGCTCGTTTCTCAAAATGTACATCTGTTTAACGATACGGTGGCTAACAACATCGCTTACGCAGCAGAAGAACAGTATTCACGTGAACAGATCGAATACGCGGCTAAGCTTGCTCATGCAAGTGAGTTTATCGATGGTATGGAAAATGGCATTGATACGGTTGTGGGCGAGAATGGCGCGAGTCTATCTGGTGGTCAAAGACAGCGTATTGCGATTGCACGAGCGCTATTGAGAGATGCACCGGTTTTGATTCTTGATGAGGCAACGTCTGCACTGGATACAGAGTCAGAGAGAGCTATTCAATCTGCACTAGAAGAACTGCAGAAAGACAAAACAGTATTAGTTATCGCACACAGACTCTCTACCATCGAGCAAGCTGATGAAATTCTAGTGGTTGATGATGGACATATTGTAGAAAGGGGCGCACATGCTGAGCTAATCGCGCATGATGGTGCTTATGCACAATTACACCGAATTCAGTTCAGCGGATAAATTAGGTCTTGTTGTGATCGAAAAGATTTGGTTTAACAATCACCCGTTGAAATATCTTCTCTGGCCGCTTTTGTGGCCACTGAGTCTGCTGTTCAAAATGATCAGTAGTCGGCGTCGTGACGCTTATCTCTCAGGGAATAAAGAGACCTACCGCCCGCCTTTACCTGTTATTGTTGTGGGCAATATTACTGCTGGTGGAAATGGTAAAACACCGGTTGTGATTTGGTTAGTTGAGATGCTTCAGGCTCACGGCTTTAAACCCGGAGTCGTATCTCGTGGCTACGGTGCAAAAGCACCAAGCTATCCGTTGGTGTTGGATGAAAATACCCCAGCTGAGCATTCGGGTGATGAACCTCGCTTGATTCGTAAGCGAACTGGTGCGCCAGTCGCAGTCGACCCTGTGCGAGCTAACGCAGTGAAAGCATTGCTGAGCAAAGGCGTTGATGTGATTATCACTGACGATGGCCTTCAGCATTACGCGCTTGAACGCGACATTGAATTTGCAGTTATCGACGGCGCAAGACGCTTTGGTAGTGAGAGTTTGATTCCTTTAGGTCCATTACGAGAGCCGGTTTCTCGTTTAGATGAAGTCGACTTTTTGGTAAACAATGGCGGTAAAGCGCACGGTCGAGAGTTCTCGATGTCTTTGCTTCCAAGCCAAGCAGTTAACCTAAAGACTGGTCAGAAAAGGTCTGTGGCAAAATTACACAAGCTGGTGGCTTTTGCCGGTATTGGCCACCCACCGCGCTTTTTTAAAACATTGGAAGATCTTGATGGTGATGTGGTTTTCACACAGGGCTTCGCCGACCATCAAGATTTTGATAAAGATGAACTTCATGCCTTAGCTAATAAAGGTATGAATCTGATTATGACAGAAAAAGACGCTGTAAAATGCGAAGAATATGCGCAAGATAACTGGTGGTATCTTCCAGTTTCTGCGCAGTTTGATGAAGATTCGCAACAGCAAATTTTAAAAAGAATAAAAGAGGTTATGGAATACTATGGATCACCGTCTACTTGAGATCGTTGCTTGCCCTGTATGTAAAGGTAAACTAACTTTTGACAAGGATAAGCAAGAGCTTGTTTGTAAAATTGATCGCCTTGCTTACCCAATTAAAGAGGGTATTCCTGTTCTTTTAGAACCTGAAGCTCGCACCGTTTCTATGGATGAGGGTAAGTAATGTCTTATACGGTTGTTATACCTGCAAGATACCAATCGAGCCGTTTACCAGGGAAGCCACTTGCTGACATTGGTGGAAAGCCGATGATTCAATGGGTATACGAACAGTCAATGAAAGCGGGTGCCGATAACGTTATTATCGCTACCGACGACGCTCGAGTTGAAAAAGCGGCTAAAGCATTTGGCGCGACCGTTTGTATGACATCACCGAATCACGAATCGGGCACTGAACGCCTAGCTGAAGTGATTGAAGTTATGAATATTCCTGATGATCATATTATCGTGAATGTTCAAGGTGATGAGCCACTTATCCCACCTTCAATCATTAATCAGGTTGCCAACAATCTTGCTAACAGTACAGCCCCGATGGCAACGTTAGGTGTGGAAATTACTCATGCTGATGAAGTGTTTAACCCTAATGCCGTTAAAGTTGTAACCGATAAAGACGGTTACGCCTTGTATTTTAGCCGAGCAACCATCCCTTGGGATCGCGATGCTTACGCGAACAACGGTACTGCAGCGGAATCTCCTTTGCTTCGTCATATTGGTATCTATGCTTACCGAGCGGGTTTTATCAATACCTACATTAATTGGGAACCAAGCACTCTTGAACGTATTGAGTGCCTAGAGCAATTACGAGTACTTTGGTACGGTGAAAAAATCCACGTAGACGTTGCGGCGGAAGCACCGGCTGCTGGTGTTGATACGCCTGAAGACCTAGAAGCGGTTCGAGCTATTATTGGCTAAGCTTCTTTGAGCGAGCTCTTCTTTGCTCTACAAAATGAAAAATCATGAGCCTTGCTTATTGCGAGGCTTTTTTCTATCTACCGAAAAGTGCGCTATCGAAAAGCGCGTGTGTGTCTTATTGACCTAAGCAAACGGATATTGGGATAGTTGCATTGGTTTATGCATCATCAACTCGGAATTATCTGAGATTTACCTCGCTCGACTTCCAATTTTTCTCTATAATATGCCGCCTATAAAGTAGTGGCGAATCGCTAGTACAGAATAAAACTTACGACAAAACGTGGAGTAAAAGATGCCTTCTCAAAGCCCAGTGATTACGGTTGATGGACCAAGTGGTGCAGGTAAAGGTACCCTGTGTATGTTGCTAGCAGATAAGCTAGGCTTTCATCTTCTAGACTCAGGCGCGATCTATCGCGTATTGGCTTTAGCGGCAATTCACCATGGTGTGGATACTGAATCAGAGGATGCTTTAGTACCGCTTGCTACACACTTAGACGTGCAGTTTATTGCTGAAGGCGACTTAGTTAAGGTTATCCTAGAAGGTGAAGATGTGTCTGGTGAACTTCGTAAAGAAGAGACAGGCATGGCGGCTTCAAAAGTTGCTGCTTTACCTCGCGTTCGCGAAGCACTGCTTCGTCGTCAACGTGCATTCAGCGCTGCGCCTGGTTTGGTTGCAGATGGTCGTGACATGGGAACGGTTGTGTTTCCTGAAGCTGAAGCGAAAATATTTTTAGATGCAAGTGCTGAAGAGCGTGCGAGTCGCCGCCTTAAACAGTTGCAACAGAAGGGGTTAGATGTTAAATTTGACGACCTTTTGAGCGAGATCCAAGAGCGAGACGACCGAGATCGTAATCGCCCAGTGGCGCCACTTCGCCCTGCAGAGGATGCTCTAGTGCTTGATTCCACCTCAATGAATATTGAGCAGGTAGTAGAAAAAGCACTACACTATATTGAATCGAAACTGGCTGGGTAATTTCGCCGAGCTAGTACGAACGTTGGTCGCAAGGATGATGACCGGCGAATTTATCAACCCCATGCGGTAGGATACCCATGGACGTTTAATTATTGAAGATTAAATAATGACTGAATCTTTTGCTCAACTCTTTGAAGAGTTTCTATCTGAAACTGAATTCCAACAAGGCAGCATCGTTAAAGGTACTGTAGTAGCTATCGAGAACGGTTTCGTTCTTGTAGACGCTGGTCTTAAGTCTGAATCTGCTATCCCTGCTGAACAATTCAAGAACGCTGCTGGCGAACTTGAAGTTGAAGTTGGTGCTGAAGTAGACGTAGCTCTAGACGCTGTTGAAGATGGTTTCGGTGAAACTCAACTTTCTCGTGAGAAAGCTAAGCGTCACGAAGCTTGGATCGTACTTGAGAAAGCTTGCGAAGAAGCTGAAACTGTTGTTGGTATCATCAACGGTAAAGTTAAAGGCGGTTTCACTGTTGAACTTAACGGTATCCGTGCTTTCCTTCCTGGTTCTCTAGTAGACGTACGTCCTATCCGTGACACTGCTCACCTAGAAAACAAAGAGCTAGAGTTCAAAGTAATCAAGCTAGACCAGAAGCGTAACAACGTTGTTGTTTCTCGTCGTGCTGTTATCGAATCTGAAAACAGTGTTGAGCGTGACGAACTTCTTGAAACTCTACAAGAAGGTACTGAAGTTAAAGGTATCGTTAAGAACCTTACTGACTACGGTGCATTCGTTGACCTTGGCGGTGTTGACGGTCTTCTACATATCACAGATATGGCTTGGAAGCGCGTTAAGCACCCATCAGAGATCGTTAACGTTGGTGACGAAATCCTAGTTAAAGTTCTTAAGTTCGATCGTGAGCGCACTCGTGTTTCACTAGGTCTTAAGCAACTAGGCGAAGATCCATGGGTAGCAATCGCTAAGCGTTACCCAGAAGGTCACAAGCTTTCTGGTCGTGTTACAAACCTAACTGACTACGGCTGCTTCGTTGAAATCGAAGAAGGCGTTGAAGGTCTAGTACACGTTTCTGAAATGGATTGGACTAACAAGAACATCCACCCTTCTAAAGTTGTTAATGTTGGCGACGAAGTTGAGGTTATGGTTCTTGATATCGACGAAGAACGTCGTCGTATCTCTCTAGGTCTGAAACAGTGTAAAGCTAACCCATGGCAGTCATTTGCAGAAATGCAAGCTAAGGGCGACAAAGTTACTGGTAAGATCAAGTCTATCACTGACTTTGGTATCTTCATCGGTCTAGAAGGCGGTATCGACGGTCTTGTACACCTATCTGACATTTCTTGGAACGCTGCCGGCGAAGAAGCTGTACGTGAATACAAGAAAGGCGACGAAATCTCTGCTGTTGTTCTAGCAGTAGATGCAGAGCGTGAGCGTATTTCTCTTGGCGTTAAGCAAATGGAAAACGACCCGTTCAACGCATACGTTGCTGACAACAAGAAAGGTGTTCTTGTAAACGGTACTGTTACTGCAGTTGACGCGAAAGGCGCTACTATCGAGCTAATCGAAGGCGTTGAAGGTTACATCCGCGCTTCTGAAGTTTCTCGCGACCGTATCGAAGATGCATCTCTAATCCTAAGCGTTGGCGACAGCGTTGAAGCGAAGTTCACTGGTGTAGACCGTAAGAACCGCGTAATCAACCTATCTATCAAAGCTAAAGATGAAGCTGATGAGCAAGAAGCAATGGCTTCACTGAACAAGTCTGAAGAAGGCGCGTTCGGTAACGCAATGGCAGACGCATTCAAAGCTGCTAAAGGCGAATAATAGCTTCTCATTAAGAGAATTATAGCTATCTAGCCAAGAAAGGAGCCGTAAGGCTCCTTTTTTTTTGCTTATTTTTCCGATAGGTCTATAATTTCTAAAAAGAAAACCAACGAGGGTAACTATGACTAAGTCTGAATTGATTGAGAGACTGTGCGCTGAGCAAACGCATCTTTCTGCAAAAGAAATTGAAGACGCTGTAAAAGACATTTTAGAGCATATGGCTTCAACACTAGAAAGTGGTGATCGAATCGAAATTCGCGGTTTTGGCAGCTTTTCTCTGCATTATCGTGAGCCTCGTGTTGGACGTAACCCAAAGACTGGTGACAAGGTTGAGTTAGAAGGTAAATACGTTCCTCACTTCAAACCAGGTAAAGAGCTGCGTGAACGAGTAAACTCAGGAATGTAGCCTACTTATCGGAATTAAGAAAAGCGGCATACTATAATGTATGCCGCTTTTTTATGACCATAATATGGTGGTCTGATTAGTAATTTTCCTGCATAATCGTACAGCTAACCAACCAATGAGTGATGAACTATGAAAATTATAAAAATAGTCGCCGTTATCGCACTTTTCCTAATTGCACTGGCTTTAGGCTCTCAAAACCAAACAACTGTGAATTTCAACTATCTGCTAGCGCAAGGTGACTTCCACCTATCAAGTTTATTAGGTGTTGTATTCGTTTCAGGCTTCGCCCTTGCTTGGTTAGTCTTTGGTAATATGCACATGCGGTCTCAGCTAAAAATTCATCGCTTGAAGAAGCAACTCAATAAGCAATCAAAGCAGGTCGCTGCTGATACTAAAGCTTAAAGGCTATATTTGATGTTAGAGTTACTGTTCTTACTTTTGCCCATCGCAGCCGCTTATGGTTGGTATATGGGTAATCGTAACGCTCAGCAAGAAAAACAAAAGCAATCACACCAGATCTCCCGTCAATACGTGACGGGTTTGAACCTATTACTGTCAGATCAATCTGACAAAGCGGTTGATCACTTTATTGAACTGCTTCAAGTAGACAATGAAACCATCGATACTCACTTGGCTTTGGGCAACTTGTTCCGCTCAAGAGGCGAAGTCGACCGCGCTATTCGTATTCACCAAAATCTCATCTCTCGTTCGGGGCTTACCCTCGATCAGAAAAATCTCGCACTGCAACAATTAGCTAAAGACTACATGGTCTCTGGCTTCCTTGATCGCGCTGAAAAAATCTTTGAACAACTTGTAGAAGAACCTGACCATAAAGAGGGCGCTTTACAGCAGTTGGTGGCTATTTATCAGCAGACCCGTGAGTGGAACAAGGCTATCCATTACGGAAATATCTTAGTTAAGCTCGGCAAGAAAAAAATGAAGATGCGTGCCACAGTCGCGCATTTCTGGTGTGAGCTTGCAATGCAAGAACAAGCCGATGGTAATCGTTCTAAAGCGCTTCAGCATTTTAAGAAGGCGCTTTCTGAAGACCCTAAATGTGTTCGCGCAAGTATCGCACTAGGGAAGTTCCACTTAGCGAACGAAGATTACCAAAAGACAATTGATTGTCTTGAATCGGTACTTGAACAAGATATCGATTTTATCAGTGAGGTGTTGCCAACCCTTGCTGAGTGTTACCACAAGCTTGGACAAGAAGCTCAATTGGTCGAGTTCCTCAAAGCGTGTATTCAGAAGAAAGCCGGTGTATCTGCCGAACTGATGCTGGCGCAATTGGTTGCTCACCATGAAGATGTAGGCTCTGCTCAAGAGTTACTGACAAAGCAGCTTGTTAAAAATCCAACCATGAAAGGTTTTTATCGATTAATCGATTACCACCTAGCGGAAGCAGAAGAAGGCCGAGCAAAAGACAGCTTAACCACACTTCAATCTATGGTTGGTGAACAGCTTAAGGTTAAGCCTCATTACCGTTGTCGTCAGTGTGGTTTCTCGACACACTCTTTGTATTGGCACTGCCCTTCATGTAAAGGGTGGGGGACGATCAAGCCTATTCGTGGGCTTGATGGTGAATAGATTTGTGGTCACTTTAAGACCAAATTATTAATTGCAGCTTTCGGGCTGCATTTTTATGACTGTTATTTATCACCTGCTTAGGTGATTAGAAATTTTTAGAAAGTTAACTGCGTTAGGAGATGAAATGAACGACCAAAAAATCATTGTAGCCTTGGATTATGATAATCAAGCGGATGCGTTAGCCTTTGTCGATCGAATTGACCCAGCATCTTGCCGCCTAAAAGTGGGCAAAGAGATGTTTACCCTGTTTGGCCCTGAATTTGTTCGTGAATTACATAAGCGTGGTTTCTCAGTATTTTTAGACCTTAAATTCCACGACATCCCGAACACATGTTCAAAAGCAGTCCGTGCTGCCGCTGAACTGGGTGTTTGGATGGTGAACGTACACGCAAGTGGCGGTGAGCGTATGATGACGGCTTCTCGCGAAATCTTAGAACCTTATGGCAAAGATCGTCCACTGTTAATCGGTGTAACGGTACTCACCAGTATGGAGCAATCTGACTTAGCGGGTATCGGTCTGGATCTTGAACCACAACAACACGTGATGCGCTTGGCTTCTCTAACGAAAAACTCTGGCTTAGACGGTGTTGTATGTTCTGCACAAGAGGCTTCTTTGCTTAAAGGTGCACTTGGTCAAGAGTTCAAGCTAGTTACTCCAGGTATTCGTCCTGTCGGCGCAGATGTTGGTGACCAGAAGCGCATCATGACGCCTTCTAAAGCGATTGAATCAGGTTCAGACTACCTTGTTATTGGTCGTCCGATTACGCAAGCGATAGACCCTGCTGCTGTACTTGCAGAGATCAACGGTACGCTTGCTTAAGTCTATATTTGGATTGAGATATAAATAAAGAAGGCCAGCAAATTGCTGGCCTTAATTTTTGTGCGCCGAGCATGGCGTTGATCTAGGAGGTGAAAGTCCTCTACGGGCT